>JBJENA010000027.1:0-57260 GCA_051879955.1 Wujia sp. | reverse complement strand
GATATCTCCCCCCCGAAAATTCACCTGCAAACGCATTTTCCTTCCCATCATATACTAATCTATACTCCATGTTTTCTCCTCTTGTGTGTTGTAAATATTACTCGCTCCTCAGCGCCTCTACCGGATCTTTTTTCGATGCGACTCTCGATGGAATCAATCCACCAATCATCGTAAGCAATACACTGATAACAACCAATATAATGCCACCATACAAAGGAAGCTTTGCGACATTATTCAAATCCGCCACATGCTTTATCACCGCGTTAATCGGGAAATTCAATAATATCGTGACACCGATTCCAAGCAGACCGGCTACAAATCCGATAATAATGGTCTCCGCGTTAAATACACGGCTGATATCCTTTTTGGATGCACCGATGCTTCGGAGAACACCGATTTCTTTTGTACGTTCGAGCACGGATATATATGTAATAATTCCAATCATGATGGAAGATACCACCAGGGAAATTGCCACAAACGCCATCAGTACATAGGAGATGGAATTGATGATACTACTTACAGAACTCATCATGGTTCCTACCATATCGGTATAAGAAATCTCTTTTTCTTCTTCTCCGTTTGCCTTTACCATTTCATTATATTCATCGATAATATCGATAATTGCTTCCTTGGATTCAAAATCAACCGGATAGATACTGATATTCTTTGGATCGTTGTCATAGGCGATGCCCAAAGAAATCAGGTTATCTTCATAAGTTGCATTTTCAGCAGACTTCAAATCGGAAAGCGACATCGAAGTCGACATACTCTTTGCACTTTCCTCCATCATCTGCATAAATTGTTTGAGTTCCTCCGCCGGAAGTGTAGACATATATGCATATAAATCATCTTCGCTCATATCCGCAAATCCCATCTCTTCCATCATTTGTGCAGACTGCTGTTGTGCTTCTTTTTCAGCCTCTTTATCTAAGTCCGCACCAAACTCATATCCGGTAAAGATATTGATATCCGGGTCTTCCACCTGAGCCTTACCAATCTCACTGTCCTTTGCCATTTGAATCAATTGCTCTACCAAATCATGATTGTAACCAATCGTTGTTGTGATGGAATGCACAGTCGCTTCTTCATTTGGACGGACGATACCGGCAATCTTGATATCCATACCATTTTTGATTTTTTCTTCCATGTAATCTGCGTCATCACGCATATCTAAATAACAGCCTTTTTCATCGTCATACTCGTAAAACTGATATGCCGGCACCACCTTGAATGTTGTATTCAGGATTTCCTCATACGTGTAGGAGGTGTTTTCAAAGGTCTTTGATTCGCCCTTCAATGCAGCTGCCATCATTTCCTGCATTTCTTTCACATCACGGATGCCCAAAGTATAGAGTTCGTAATCTGTAATTTCATTTTCCTTCGAGATGACCATGACCACTTCATCGTAGTTTTCCGGCCAATGACCTGCCACTACATCATACTGTTCTTCCAACAGCTCCTGGTTGCCAATCATCTCTGACCAGCAGTTCGTGGTATTCTGGGTATTTCCACCTGCCATCATACCCATGTTGTCCATCTCTGCCATAGTACCAAAGCCGATACTGTCAAATACAGAGCTTGGATTAACCTGATAGATTCCGTTTTCCACATCATTTTTATATACATTGAGCGTGATTCCGTATGTATACTTAACATCACTGGTATAGTCCTTGATTTTCTGGCCTTCCCCTTCCTCAATATATTCCTTGAAGGATATCATGTCGTTGACCTTCACTTCTCCCAACATGGTCTCCATATAGTCACCCACAAAATTATTGGAATAGACCTTATCCAACTCGTGTTCTTCTCCACTTTTCATATCAGTACCAAGCATCAGCCCCATCATCGATGACATGTCAATAGACTCATCTGTAATTTCCAACGGATAGGTTGACAAAGTATCCTGTTCAACACTTTTGATATAATTGCGAAAGCCATCCGACAATGACAGAATCAATGCAATTCCGATAATACCGATACTTCCTGCAAATGCAGTCAGCAGGGTACGTCCTTTCTTCGTGAGCAGGTTATTGAACGACAGATTCAATGCTGTCAGGTATGACATGCGCTTATGTTTCAGAGTCTTCGGATCAACTGTCTCATAGGTTTCCTTTTCTGCCTCTTCATCAGAATATGGCATGGAATCATCCTTGACCTCTCCATCAAGCAGCTTGATGATACGCGTACTGTATTGTTCTGCAAGCTCCGGATTGTGTGTAACCATAACAACCAGACGATCCTTTGCTATCTCCTTGAGCAAATCCATAATCTGTACACTGGTTTCCGTATCCAATGCACCGGTCGGCTCGTCCGCAAGCAAAATCTCCGGATCATTGATAAGCGCTCTTGCAATTGCCACACGCTGCATCTGACCACCGGACATCTGATTCGGCTTCTTGTGAATCTGATTTCCTAAACCAACCTTTTCTAATACTTCTTTTGCACGTCTTCTGCGCTCCTGTTTGGATACACCCGACAAAGTCAGTGCCAGTTCCACATTCTGAAGCACCGTCTGATGCATAATCAAATTATAGCTTTGAAATACAAATCCGACACTGTGATTTCTGTAGCTGTCCCAATCCTTATCCTTATACTTTTTGGTAGACTTACCCTTGATGATAAGATCTCCGCTCGTATATTGATCCAATCCGCCGACAATATTGAGCAGAGTTGTTTTTCCGCAACCGGAATGTCCCAGGATTGACACGAACTCATTGGCACGAAAATTGATACTCACACCCTTTAAGGCCTGTACCCTGGAATCACCTTCTCCATATGTTTTTACAATATTCTTTAACTGTAGCATGGACGCCTCCTATCCCGATTTTATCGCGTGTTCCATTCCCTGATTACTGTATCTCTTTAAATACGCTAATGCAAAAACAATAGCATATCCGAACTTTTCCGTAAAGTCCTTTGAATATAAAAACCGACATTTTCACAAAAACTTCACAATTCATGCCGATTCATTGATATCGTCGAAACCCTGCAAAAAAACAGAAAAAGAAAGGCAACCAAAGTCGCCTTTCTTCCTCCTCTTATATCTACATCATATAATCTATCATCTTACGTACAGCATTTCTGAACGAATCTGATTTTTTCTGAGCATCCTCAAAGTTTTCTCCGATGACACCATAGTAGAATTTGATTTTCGGTTCTGTACCGGACGGACGAACACACAACCATGCGCCACCCTCAAATTCGTAGTAGACAACATTTGATTTCGGCAGACCGGTCGGAATTACCGCCTTATTAAGCATATTGGTTGCCGTATCATTGTCATAATTTCTTGCCCACAATGTCTTCAATCCACCTATCTCTGTCGGGGTATGTGCCTTGAGCTGTTCCATAATACTCTTGATCTTCTCTAAACCTTCAATTCCCTTCAGAGTCAGTGTCTCAATCTGGTCGATATGATATCCATATCTCTCATAGATATCAATCATTGCATCCCAAAGTGTCATATCTAAGGACTTATAGTAAGCAGCTGCCTCGCAAAGTGCCATAGTCGCAACAATCGCATCCTTGTCACGTGCATGCGTACCAATCAGACATCCATAGCTTTCCTCGAATCCAAAAAGATACGTACCGTTCTTCTTTGTCTCAAACTCGAGCATCTTCTGTCCGATAAACTTGAATCCTGTCAATACTTCGTACAATTTTACACCATAGTGCTTTGCCATACCGTCAACCAGATTGGTTGTAACGATAGACTTTATCAATGCACCATCTTCTGGAATACCGCGGGTTGCCTGAATCTGACTAAGCTCGTACTCTGCCAAAAGACTACCGGACATATTTCCGGTCAAACAGTGATATTCTCCTGCCTTGTCTCTTACATACACACCCAAACGGTCTGCATCCGGATCTGTTGCCAACACCAAATCTGCATCATGCTGCTTTGCAAGACCCAATGCAAGTTCAAATGCTTCCGCTGCCTCAGGGTTTGGATAGCTGACGGTTGGAAAATCTCCATCCGGAAGCTCCTGTTCCGGAACTACCATCACATTTTCAAATCCAAGCTCTCTGAGGATTCTTCTTGCCGGAATATTTCCTGTACCATGTAATGGTGTATATACAATCTTGATATCCTTGCCATATTTATCAATGCAATCCTGATGAATCACAAGCTTCTTGAGCTCTGCAATATAGGCATCATCAATTTCCTTGCCAATCACTTCATACAATCCCTCATGGATTGCTTCCTGCTTTGGCATCGTAATGGCATCCTGTACACGAATTGCCTTTACCTCACGCATAATACCTGCGTCATGAGGCGGTGTAATCTGTGCGCCATCCTCCCAATATACCTTATATCCATTGTATTCTGGTGGATTGTGGCTGGCTGTGATATTGATACCGGCTACACATCCAAGATAACGTACTGCAAATGAAAGCTCCGGAGTTGGACGCAAAGAATCAAATACATAAGCCTTGATTCCGTTTGCTGCCAGACAAAGCGCTGCTACATCGGCAAACTCCGGTGAACATCTTCTGGAATCAAATGCGATTGCGACACCCTTTGACTGCTTTTTACGACTGATAATATAGTTCGCAAGTCCCTGTGTTGCCTTTGCAACCACATAATCGTTCATACGATTAATTCCTGCACCGATAATACCTCGTAATCCGGCTGTACCAAATTCAAGCTCCGCATAAAATCGTTCCTTGATTTCTTTGTCATCATCCTTGATTGCCCGAAGTTCTTCCTTTGTCTTCTCGTCGAAAAACGGATTTGTCAGCCACTCCTCATACACTTTCTTATATTCCATGTCCTTGATGCTCCTCCCTATATTTAATCCAACACGGATGTTAAATCCGCATAGCTATATTCATCATTTGTGCCGTCATCCACGGCCTGAATGGTATAACTCTTAATCAGATACCCTTCCTTATACAGGGTAATGGTATGCGTGCCTTCTACCTTTGGCACTGAAACCGGAGCGACTCCCATATACGCTCCATCGAGATAGACGCCCACGCCTTCCGGGCGCAAAATCTTTATTTTATAATCGGTCTGTGTCGACGTACTGCTCACCTTTTCTCCTGATTCCTCTGTGGTTTCCGTCGTCTTTGTTGTCTCACTGGATTGTGTAGTCTCATTTGTTCCGGTTGACTCTGTCGTCTTCTTATCCGCATCGGTCTTTGTCGCAGTCTCTGTCGTTGCCTCCGTGGTTTGTGTTGTTGCCTCGGTCGTTGTGGTATTCGCATGCAAACGAATTCGGTGCTTTTGTTCAGATGCTTTAATCTTTATCTTGCCTCGAACATCACTAAATCCATCTGCCTCGATGCGGAAATTGTGTTCTCCATATGCACCGATATACTGCTTTCCGGATATCTCATTGCCATCCACAAAAATCTTTGTGCTGGCATTCGATGGTTCAATCTGAAATGTCACAGTTCCTTCCGGCACAGCAATATCCGCAAGGTCTACACTCGTTTCACGGTCTCTCATAACCTTAACGGTTTTTTGTCCGGAATATCCACTTTTATTGATGCGAAGCGTATATTCCCCTTCTCCAACGGTGATTAGCATATTTTCTGTCACAGGAACAATCACGTCTTTTCCAATCTCTACCAATCCACCGATATAGGTTTCATGGTTGGACAATCGCACATATCCATGTCCCTTTGTAATAATCGCTGAAATCAACGTGTTGCCAATTAATGATAATGTCACTTCATCCTCTGTACTGATGTCTGCGAATGAAATTTCCTCATCACCATTGTAGGCTCTTGCAAAATCACTCAATTCAAAACTGATTCCCTGAAAGCTTCCCGTTCGTTTTGTAATATCAGTATTGAGTTTTTTGATATTGTACTTTTGCGTCACATGCTTTCCGGGTTCAATCTTTACAAGTTTCCAGGTATCTCTGTAATACGTAACATGCAAGACGCTTCCGGGATGCAGCGTGTCAATACTGATTTCTCTATCATCCGAGTCCACAATATGCACTCCGCCATGATAAATCAAATGCAGACTACTGCCATCTTCTACAGAAATAAAATCCATCAGACCTTCATCCAGATTCAGATTTGTAAGCATAGCAGTCACTTGTCTCTCGTCATGTTCATTCACGGACTCCTCCGTATTTTCATATACTTTTACGGACGGTGAAGAAGCGCAACCTGCAAGAAACAGCATGCATATTAAAACAAGATAATACCTTTGTTTACTCATAAAAATCACCTTAACCACCCTATTATACATAATATTCCCCGAAATGTGAAGAATTATCTGAATTTTTTAATAAGGCAAAATAATCATTTGATAAATATTCATCATAAGTGTCGATGTCATCACAAGCATCGGCACAATTGCAAACCAATTTTCATCCATATAATTGTGAACCCTTCTTGGAGTCGCACAAAGCAAAAACGGCAATATCACCGGAAGTAAATATCTTCCCTGACAACCTTTTATCGTCGACGCACCAACCGGTGTATAGGCGATATACATCGCAGTTGCACACAGACACACTGCAGCCAAACAGCCAAGAACTCCCATGAACTTTGCAGCTGTATAGCTTGCATTTTTATTTTTCTTATCTAACCATCCAACAGCGAATAAAGTTAAAAATGTGACACCGGGAAATACTCCATTTCCATAATAGGCTAAATAAGTCATGCTCTCTGAAACCTGCTTGAGTGAAAGATATTTCTTCAGGAAATTCACAAGTGTTTCCAAATATTCAAATGGGTGTGCCAACACATTGGCAAGCTGTCCATCCGCATGCACACCGCTGCCACCCCGGGTATCTCCCTGTCCGGCGCCGTGCAAAAGAACCGGAAGCACAAAGCTTGCTACAAGCAGTGCTGCACCTGCTATAACCGGAAGATAGTATAAGCCTCTTTGTTTCTTGGATGCAAACTTTTCCTTCGGCATAAACAAAAACGGAAGTCCAAGCACAATATATACTGCCTTCGGCATACAGCCAAGCACCAAAAATCCAAGCATCTTTGCAACGCTTGTCCAGGTAAGGTACTTCTGTGGATTTTGCAATTCGTAGAAGAACTGTGCATACGCAAGCGCGATAAATCCTGTCACCCAAAAATCATAAGAATAATTGGAAGCCAGGAAAACATTCACCGGAAGCAATCCAAATACTGCAAATAATATTTTTCCCTCCGACACTTTTTTTATTGCACAGGAGAACAACAAAATATACGCAAGTAACACGAACAGCTTTCCGCACATGAACACCTGTACAAAGGGAAGACCAAGTCCCTGGCCCAAAATGATTCCGATTGCGGCCGGTATATATGCCAAAGACCAGATACCCGGCTGAAGCTGATTGGGACCTGCCATCACACGGGCTTCATATAAACCGTTGAGCCTGTCATAGTATGCAGTTCGGGTTTCCCTGTCATATGTGTATTGATTCTCAATCACTTTCGGAAAATCCTGCAGGAGTCTGCTCTCTGCTTCGAGTCTGGAGCCATCCACAGAATTCGCCATTTCAATACTTCTACGGTAATGCGTTTCATCATCCCAGGAAACACCTGTCGTTGCCGGCATCACAAGAATCAGCAAACTACCACTTATAAATGCCAGCCATGCAAAAAGTTTCTGTGGTTTTTCTCCCGCACAGCCACGATACTTCCAAATCACAAAAACCATGCACTCCATTGCAAACAAAAACCATCTTCGACACACATTTACCGGTTGTCCTAAAATATTGGATAACAGCGCGCTTTCTATCAGCCATGCAACGGCGTAGATTGCAATCACGCCTATGATACCTACAAGCACTCTACGATAATTTGATTTCAGGTATTGAAGTGCTTCCCCACATCTTTGAATCCAGGCATCAACCATCCTGCCCAAAATACGAATCCATGCACACGCGATTGGAACCAATAATAACACAGCAATATTTGCGCCAATCACAAGTAGCTTTCTCGTACTCATTTGTTCTGTCACGAACATTAAAGAACGGTCAAATATGATTAAAATACAAAGACATGTCGCAAAGACAAATCCCCATCTATGTATTTTCTTATATTCTTTCATCTCTTATCCTTCCTTAGAAACAATCATTCTGCTTCCTATTTAACCAAACTTTTTCATTGCTTGCAATAGAATTTGTTTTTTCTCTTCTTCTTCCTGAATTCGTTTCAGCTTTTCCAACATCTTCGGTGAGATCCAGTTTTTGGTACCGTTTATGTATTGATTCGACAATTTATAGAATTTCTCCGGATATGCATAGCGATGACAAAGGTATTGCAACGCATCCTCAGAAAGCGGAATCGATGCACGATAGCATTCTATCATCTTACAATACAAAGAAAAACTATATCCATTTTTTTCTACTGTTTTGCGAAGGAAATAATACAGGTCATCCAATTGATTTCCTATATGTGCCTTATCAAAACCAACGGTTGAAAGCGCACCGCCCTCGCAAAGAAATACGCTATGATGTGTATAGTTTCCATGGCAATATCCACTATACTCTTGCAAATCAAAGGGACGTTCGGCTTTCTCACAGGCAAGTCCCTGTTCATAAAAATACGGAAACGCTTTTAAATACAAATCTTCAAATTCCCGTCTTGGACTTTGCTTACTAATGAATTGAAATACCCGTTTCATCTCCTGATTGCGTCTACGCATATTATTTCGCGAGCGAATCAAGATATCTCCATCGATGTATTGTAAAATCTCCCGACCTGCTTTATGCAGGGCTACCAAATTTGAAACTGCCTGAAGGATTTCCGCCTCATTGCATACATTCAGTTCCCTGCCTTCATAGTATGTCCGGATTGCAAAGGGATTTCCATATCGATCATAAGTAAGTAACTCTTCTTCCCTGTTTTCAACCAAACGATCAATCCTGGTAAATCCACAAGCAACAAGCTGTTCCTTTAGATTGTATTCTGTGCGCAATCGTTCTTCCCGCATAGCCTCTGGACGCACCTGTAACAGCCCCTTGTCTGTATATAACAAAATCGCGCCTCGTCCCCGTCCGGTTTTTTCAATCTGTATGTCATACATTTCATAGACCTCTGACATTTTTTCAGCCAAAAAAATCCCCTCCCAACATCAATCTTGTTCATTGTATGCCGAGAGGAGATAAATCATGCTTCTATCGAAAAATCTTCTTTCAATATTCTTTTCAGTTTTTCTTCTTCATTCAATTCCGGTTCATCCAAAACCCGTTCAAATAAGGTATGCAAAATCTTTCCCATCTGCGGTCCCGGCTGCACACCCATGGCAATCAGGTCACGACCGGTAATCGCAAGCTGTGATAGCTGCAAGCACTGTCCCTCTTTCATAATCTTTTTATACATCGCTTCCATATTCGAAAGATTTTTCTTACGCTCTTCCAGTTTATAATCACTCTGTCCTGCCATATCCGCCTTTCGAATACACAGATACGCTTCGAAATTCTCTGCGCCTAATCTGGAGAGAAATCTGCGCATTGCCTTTGGTCCCGGCCCGCTTCCCGATAACCCAAAATCGTGATATAACACCAATCGCTTTACCTGGTCAATCGTATGATTATCCATACGGAGTCTGCGTAAAATCTTCTGCGCCATCCGGGAAGAAACCTCCTGATGTCCATAAAAATGATCCACTCCCTGTTCGTCCACTTCTTTACAGGATGGTTTTCCTACATCATGTAACAATGCTGTATATCGAAGAATCACATCTGCCGGTACATGTTTCATAACCGCAAGTGTATGCTCTCCAACGCTGTAGCAATGATAGGGATTATTCTGTTTCGTCTGCATCATGGTATCAAACTCCGGAAGAAATTCCTTCGTAAGCCCCAATTCATATGCTTCCTTCAAACGCTCCGGATGATCACTGGTAATGAGCTTTGTAAGCTCTGTGCAAATTCGTTCTGCACTGATATCCCTCAAAAACATCGCCTGTTTTTTCATCGCCCGTTTGGTTTCTTCTTCTATCACAAAGTCCAGCTTTGCAGCAAACCGGACTGCCCGTAAGATACGAAGCGCATCCTCATCAAATCGTTTTGCAGCTTCCCCCACACAGCGAATCACCCCATTCTCAAGATCCTCACGGCCTCCAAAGATGTCGATAAGTCCATCTGTATCGTTATATGCCATCGCATTGATGGTGAAATCTCTGCGTTTCAAATCTTCTTCTAAGCTCGCGGTAAAGGTGACTGCATCCGGTCTTCTGTGATCCTTATATTCTCCATCCACACGATAAGTCGTCACTTCATATGCATAATCCTCGTTCGGTCCTACGAGATTACGTTCCACCAAAACCGTAACCGTTCCATGCTGAATACCGGTATCTACCGTCCGCTTAAATAACGATTTCACCTGCTGTGGCTTCGCCGAAGTGGTAATGTCCCAATCATTTGGACACTCTCCCAAAAGGCAATCGCGGACGCAACCGCCCACGATATATGCCTCATGACCATGTCGATTCAATTCTTCTATGATATACTGCGCGCCCGCAGGAATGTCGATTTTCATAATTGATATACACTCTTAATATGCCTTACCAAAGTAAACCATCTTCTTTGCAGGCTTTCCACAATGTACGCACACATCTCCAAGTTGTTCCTGCTCAAATGGCATACAACGTGTAGTTGCACCTGTCTCTTCCTTGATTGCAATTTCACAATCCTGATTACCACACCACATAGCCTTAATAAATCCAGGTTTGTGCTCAAGGATATCTGTAAACTCATCCCAGTTATTTGCTACATAGGTGTGCTCCTCACGATGTGCTCTTGCACGCTCGAGCATATCGTTTTGCATCTGCGCAAGCAATGCACCACAAGTCTCTTCTAACTTATCAAAAGCAACAACGGTCTTTTCTCTGGTATCACGACGAACAACGACTACCTGTCCGGCTTCGATATCCTTTGGACCGACCTCAACACGAAGTGGAATACCCTTCATCTCCTGCTCCGCAAACTTAAATCCCGGACTCTTATCTGAATCATCCACCTTTACACGATAGTGTGACAACATGTCGCGAAGCTCTGCCGCCTTTTCGAGCACGCCTTCCTTCTTCTGCATGATTGGTACAATCATAATCTGTGTTGGGGCAACCTTTGGTGGAAGCACCAAACCACTGTCATCACCATGAACCATGATAATGGCTCCAATCAAACGTGTGGTCGTTCCCCAGGATGTCTGATGTACATATTGAAGTTTGTTTTCCTTATCGGTATATTGGATACCAAATGCCTTCGCAAAACCATCACCAAAGTTGTGGCTGGTACCGGACTGCAATGCCTTTCCATCATGCATCAATGCTTCGATGGTATAAGTTGCCTCTGCACCTGCAAATTTCTCTTTATCCGTCTTACGTCCCTTGATAACCGGCATCGCAAGAACCTCTTCACAGAAATCTGCATATACATTCAACATCTGGATGGTACGCTCCTCTGCTTCCTGTGCGGTTGCATGTGCGGTGTGTCCTTCCTGCCACAAAAACTCTCTGGAACGAAGGAATGGTCTTGTCTCCTTCTCCCAACGAACAACCGAACACCACTGATTGTATACCTTTGGAAGGTCACGGTAGCTCTCGATTTCCTTCTGATAAAAATCACAGAACAAGGTTTCTGATGTCGGACGTACGCAAAGCTTCTCCTGCAATGGATTGAGTCCTCCCTGTGTTACCCATGCAACCTCTGGTGCAAAGCCCTCTACGTGATCCTTTTCCTTCTGTAATAAGCTCTCCGGAATAAACATTGGAAGATATACATTTTCCACACCGGTTGCTTTGAACCGCTCATCCATCTGCTTCTGAATCAACTCCCAAATTGCATAACCGGTTGGTTTAATAACCATACAACCCTTCACGCTTGTATAATCAACCAAACCTGCTTTAATCACAACGTCTGTATACCATTGAGCAAAATCTTCCTCCATGGAAGTAATCTGTTCTACTAATTTCTTATCCTTTGCCATCTTTATGCTCCTTACTTTTATTCAAATTCATCTAATTCTATGACATCAAACGCTTCGCCTTCCGGCTCATGCTTTAACACAATCTCTTCACCCGTCACAGGATGTTCAAATTCCATACGACTACTATATAAACCAATTTGCACATAGCGACGTTTCGTCTTTGCAAACTTCGGATTGTATTTGGTGTCTCCCCAAATTCCAAGACCTCTGGATGCAAGCTGCGCACGAATTTGATGATGTCTTCCTGTTACCAGTTCTATGAGTACATAACTCAGGATTCCATCATCGCTTTCCATCTCATCCAGCACTTCATAGTAAAGCTCTGCACGCTTGGCACCCTTTTCTCCCTTCTTAACCACGCGGGACTTGTTGGTTTTTCCGTCACGCACAAGGTAATCCACCATCTCGCCCTCCATATCCGGAAAGCTGCCTGTCACAACTGCCTGATAATACTTGATAATATCACCATCCTGTTGCATATCCGAGAGCTTTGCCGCAACCTCCTGTGACTTTGCAAACAACATCACACCCCCTACGGGTCGGTCCAACCTATGGATGGCTGCCACATACGGTTCTTCATCGTAGTTTCCTGTATCAAACAGATAATGTTTTACCATGGTAACCATATCTTCATCGTTCCCACGGTCACCCTGAGACAAGACGCCACTTGGTTTTACGCATGCAAGCAGATATTCATCTTCATATAATACGTTCAACTTCATAAACTCTCATTTCCTTTACTAAGTCATACAGAGTTTATTATAAGGTTTTATGTATTCAATTTCAACTGCTTATCCCTTTTTTCTTCCGAATCGTCTGCGATGGGAAGTCGCTGCTACCTCCAGATTCGACTGTTGAATCTCCCGAAGTGCTGCATCCAATTTGCGATATCTTTGTTCCTCACGTTCTTCCTGTTCCCGCATCACTGCATCAAACTGCCGCATCACATCGGTAGTAATCTCCTGCTTAATCGAAGATGTGATGATATCTTTGTTCTCGCGCAAAGCAGTTGCAATCACCTTGTTCATGACCGCCTGCAGATGCGCCTGCTTGAAATCAACCACTTTCTCTTCTGTCTCCCGTTTTTGTTCCACCACCTGTTCCATACGTTCCACCATGGTATCCCCTTCTATCTTGTGAATGCTTTGCTGTGGTTGTTCGCGCCTGTCTATTTTTCGCCCTTGTGCATCCTTCGTCTTTGCAATTGCATCCCGGATATCCTTGAGCATAAGACCTTTTTCCTTCATCTCCTTGATGCCTTCAAACATACGAATGTCCCGCTCGTCATAGTAGCGATGACCTTGATTATTTCGTTTAATTGTTAACCCCAGTTCATCCTCCCAATAGCGCAATACATATGCCTCTACATGAAGCTTTGCTGCTGCTTCCTTGATTGTCATATTTTCATCCTCCTTCATCTGTGGATTCTCTTTCATTGTGAAACACATATTGTCATATACATCAATCTGAATTTATTCCTATCCGATGCATATGTTGATATTTATGTGTTTCACAAATTAATAATCTCCCCTGTAAAGTGTATCATAGAATGAAAACATGACACTTTCTTTCGTCTTCAAATATTTGAGTTGTTTCGTATATATTCGACATTCATATATTTGTAATTAATGCAAATTTCATGTAAAATACACATTACTTGGATACAATATTTTCATAAGCACATAGAAATGAGGTGTATAACATGAAGAAACATATGAAGTCCTGCGTGGCCCTATCCTTAAGTGTATGTCTTGCACTCGGACTGAGTGGATGTGGCAAACAGGAAGGCTGGTCTGCCAAAACACCAAGTGAGGTTACCATTACAACTCTGAGTGGTGGCTCATCGGCAACGAATACTGACAGCCCGATTGAAACGCCGGAGCAAGACTCTGTCTATGCACAGGCGGTGACAGAGGATGCACAAGCAAAAGAGGAACAGGAACGCTTCCATGAATATCTGTGGGAAGCCTTTGAGGAGTCCGTGCTCAGCGATTCCATCACATTGCACTACACGGTCGCCGATCCGGAAAGCTACGGATTGACCCGTCCCGAAACTGCAACCTATGGGGACAGTACCTTCACACAGGAAAGCATTGAAAAGGATAAAAAGGAACTGCAGGATGAACGCAAGAAGTTAGACAGCTTTGATTATGACAAGCTGACCGGTGAGCAAAAATATACCTATGACATCCTGTCCGATTATGTGGACATGAACCTTGAAAGCTACGACTATGTCTACTTGTATGAACCTTTTGCGTACACAAGCGGATTACAATCAAATATGCCGATTAACCTCTCTGAGTACAAATTCTACTGTGAACAGGACGTAAAGGATTATCTGACACTACTTGAGAACATGCCTGAATTTTTTGATCGCTATCTGAATTTTGAGAAACAAAAGAGTGCAAAAGGATTATTCATGAATGCACACTGTGCAGAGGAAGTCATTCGCCAATGTACAGAGTTTATTGAAAAACCGGAAGAGAATTTATTGATTGCAACCTTTGAAGACAAAGTACGTGGTGTGAGCGGATTATCTGAAGAAGATATTTCATCCTATTGTACACAAAATCACGACCTTGTAATTGACAAAGTGATTCCTACTTACAAACGTGTACAACAGACCTTCCAGCTACTCAAAGCAAGCAGCAAAAATGAACTTGGACTTGCTCATCTTGAAAACGGCAAAGAATACTACGCGTATTTGTTAAGAGACAAAGTCGGTACCGACAAAACACCGGAGGAAGTCATTGCATGTCTGGACAGCCGCATCAACCAAGTGTTGAAAGAATTGCAAACCACTGCAACCTCTCACATGATGTCTTATAATAAATACTTTGAGGATATAGATGATATATACAAGGATATCGACCCACTTACAACCATTCAGAATTTTGAAGAAATGTTTGCTGATTCGTTTCCGGCTATGCCGGACGTTGAGTTCAAGGTTGAAGATGTACATCCTTCGTTGCAGGATATCGTAAGCCCGGCATTTTATGTGACAACACCGATTGATGCCTATACAAAAAACTCCATCTACTTGAACTTAAACAGTGATGGGGCCGGTTCCATCTGGTCAACACTGGCCCATGAGGGCATCCCGGGGCACATGTATCAATTCACGTATTATCTAAACACGAACCCGGAACCAATCCGTTGTCTGCTCAACTTCAATGGCTACACCGAAGGCTGGGCGACTTATGTAGAAATGATGAGCTTCGATAAATATACGGATTATGAGGATGAAGTGTATGCTGATTTTGAGCGATTAAACAGTCAGTTAAACCTGTTAGTAAGTGCTCGTGTGGAAATCGGTGTCAACTATGAAGGCTGGACATTGGATGAAACCAAAGAATATCTGACCAATCAGGGATTCAATGGAGAAGCTGCCAAAGATCTCTTTGATTATGTTGTTGCAGAGCCTGTGAACTATCAGATGTATGTTATGGGATGGATTTCCTTTGTAGAGCTAAGAGAATATGCCGAGCAACAGCTTGGCGAACAGTTCAATGAAAAGGAATACCATCAGGTGTTACTTGACTGTGGTCCATCTCCATTTTATCTCTTGCGTACCCGCGTGCAGGATTATGTGCGTAGCAGAATTTGACAATGTGAAAAACCATAAAGGGAAGGAACTTTTTAGTCCCTTCCCTTTATCATTGTCTTTTAATGTAAATTTTTCTCTTCCATGATACGTTTCACGGTTTCCACAGATTCTTCCACTTCATCTGCTATCTGCTGTATCGTCTTTCCCCGTTCCAGTTTCTTTTGGATTAGTGATAACAAATGAGCATCATATCCTTCTTTCCGAATATACATTTCCCTGCTATATGTATGCATATACTTGATTTCAACCTCCCGACTGTACTGAATCCTGTCCATCATCGTTCGAACCTGTACAAGCCTGTCATTTTTCGCATTTTCCTTCGAACTGTCTACCAAGAATTTTAACATATCCTTCAAATCCTGACTAGGAATATTTTTTGTTCCATATGCATACAGATAATAGGTTAGTTCTCCATCATCAATGGCATTTAGTTCCTGTAGTGTCTTTTCTCTTTTCATTCTTTGTCCTCCGAGCACCGGGACACAACCTGCGTCATAAAGAAAATCCCCTTGCTCAGTGACATAAGTGCTCCTAATCCTCCAATTACGGTAAATACGAAACCAGTCAACTGCCTACTTCGTATGGATTCTGTCACTAGAATCTGGTAAGTTTCCGTATCCATACCGCCATTCACACTTACGATCTGCGATGCATATTCCAGTCCGGTTGATACCGCATCCCTCATTTCGCTGTATCCGCTAACAAACAATAGTATCGAACCTACGAGACATCCCAATATCAGAACTGTTGACAAAGCTTTTTTCATACTTTTCTCCTCCCTTACCTATCCTGTTTCAAATTCTCCTAACTTCTTCGTTCTATCTCGTTTATAACCAAGATGTACATCCAATACAATACAGTTTCCGAAAAACGACCTGAAATGCGCGAAAAACGACATGTAATGAAGATTTTGCCGCTTTTCTTTTTTTATTCTGTGCCCTATAATAGATGCTATGTAAGTGTATGATTTGTCTTGGAGGATGTTATGGGAAAAATACTGATACTTGAGGACGATACAATTCAAAATCAGTCCTTATACAGGACGCTTTGCGATGCATATCCACGCTGGATGATTCATTGTGCATATTCCCTGTCGGATGCAAAAGAGCTTCTCTCCAAGTCCATACAGGAGCAAGATTATTATTCTCTATTTCTATTAGACGTGCAGCTTAACGACACATCAGAAAAAATGGGCGGCTTTGAATTTGCTTCGATTGTCCGTAGTCAGAATGTGTACTTTTCTGTACCTATTTTGTTTTTGACTTCCCTCACGAACCATATTGGATATGCACTTTCAAATTACCACTGCTACAATTACATAACAAAACCCTACACCATGGAAGATATTCTGTTCCAGATCAGACAGATGCTGCTAACCGGTTTCATGGAAGCAAACGCCATTACAATCACTGCGAGCAACCGCATCAAACACAGAATTTTTCAGGATGATATCCTCTTCATTGAGGCAAAGTCCCACCAGATATTGATTAAAACAAATAAAGGTGCTATTGTGTCCAGAGAGATGTCTTTTCAGTCTGTCTCCAATTTATTGAATGAGCGGTTTTTACAGTGTCACAGAAAATACATTATCAACACATCCAGAATCTCGAATTATGACCGGACAAATCACTTTGTCCATATTGAAAACACAGCAATTCCTGTCAGCAGAACCTATCAGGACAGCCTTGAAGCGTTATTAGAATAAACATGTACTACGGAGAACCTTTGATGATCATAAATGAAATTATTCCATCCATTCTTGAATTTATTACATTCTATCTGGTCACACATTTCTTTTTGGCAGAGACCATGAAACCAAAGAAAAAAGACTTGATTTTCATTTTCTGCATTGTCTTTGTTTCTGTGTGGGGACACAATCATCCCACAGCCTCCTGGATATTCGGAGTAGTACTTTATCTTCTGTATTCTCTCTGCGTTTCCTCAGGAAATCTGATTGATCGCTTGCTGTTATATTGCCTTTCTTATACAAGCATCGTGTTATTTCAACTGATGGTTGTGTTTTTCGTTGCACTGGCTGATATTTCATATGACGAGCGCTACATGGCACTGATTGGCAGTGTTATGAGTATTGTCATTACATTTTTGGCGGTCAGATTCACGCCATACCGCCATCTGTATACTACCCTTAAAAATACAGCATTTTTATATAAAATTCTTCTTATAAACAGTTACCTTGTTCTTGCCATCATATTGCTTTTTATGAAAGATAAAACGATACAGTTTTACCAGAATCTTTCTTTTTTCATAACCGTCACAGCTGTTTTATTCATCTTTAATCTGTACGTGTTATATTACGAACAACATCTGCAGATGGAACGCCAGAAAGCGATTTCCTATCAGGAGAACCTTCCAATCTACAAAGCCCTGATCGATGAAATCCGCTCTAACCAGCATGAATTTAACAATCGCATCCAAAGTCTTGGACAATTGCCTCTTACATGCAAAGATTACGAGAGCCTTTGCAGGGAAATTTCAAAAAACACGAATCAATACAAGCTTCCGTCCCGCTCCTACGCACTGTTGCAACTAAATATGCCACTTTTGTCTGCAACGCTTTATAATCTGTATACGAAGGCAAACGAACAGGGAATCCATATCATCTTCGATATTGCCTCCACAAATATTCAAAGCCATGCACCGGAGTATCTGCTTGCAGATTTTGCCTCTATCGTTACCGAAAATGCTATCGAAGCGTGTAAAGAAGGAGACAACATCTATGTACAGATATCCAGCAAAAACAATTACCTGCATTTTGAAGTTCGCAACCCTTCTGAAAATCTTTATACCATTGAAGAAATAAATAACTTCTTTAAAAAAGGATATTCCACGAAGGAACAAAACACTAAAACACAACATGGTCTTGGTCTATATTATCTGACAAAAGAACTTATGCAATATGACGGCTCCATTAGTGCAGATTGTGCCGGTTATGACAACCAAAACTGGATTATTGTAACTTTTTGTGTATAAATGGAGTTTTTTCTGCTATATGGTAAAGGAACACCAATATGCATCTCAACATGGTTTACATACTTAGATGCTCCACCGACTTATTCTTCACTTCATACACTTCATCACACAAAAGTTCAATATCCTCTTTGCTGTGGCTGGCAAGCAAGATGATGCGCTCCGGGGCCTTGTACGAACGAATCAATTCACGCATCTGTTCAATCCCACTTTCATCCAATGCATTCATTGGCTCGTCGAGAACGAGAATATGTGGTTTCTCCATAACAGCCTGTGCAATTCCCAGTCTCTGCTTCATACCCAAAGAGTACTTACCGACATGTTTTTTCATGTCCGGATCCAGACCTACCATGCGTATGGCAGACTTAACATCTTCATCTGTGATCCGCTTTTGTATCTTCGCCAGATAACGAAGATTCCTATACCCGGATTCATGCCACATGAATCCCGGCATTTCTATCAAAGCTCCCAGATGTTCCGGAAAATCATATTTTTCTCCCAATTGCCGGTCTTCCACGGTTACTGCCCCTTCATCTGGTCGCAAATATCCGCAAATCAACTTGAATAACACGGATTTTCCAGAGCCATTTCGTCCTACAAATCCATATATCTTATCATCATACAATTCCAAATTCACATTGTCCAAAACTGTATCCTGTCTAAATCGTTTTGTCACATTATGTAATTCAACCATTTTTTTCATCTGAAATCCTCCGTAGAATCTTTTCTTTGTTGAAATAAGGAAACAGCAACACACTATAGCATAAACAAACAAACTCTATGAAAAAAGTAATCCATACAGAATATCCCATCTGCGTACATACGGACTGCGAATATCCATACATACCCCATGCAACGGGATTATATCTTGCTAACGTATTCCGTTTTCCCAACAGTCCCATCCCAAGTACCTGCAAAACAAGCAAAGTAATCACTGTTTCAGCCATAGAACCAGACGTTATACGCATCACAATTCCAATACTGTATATCCACACCGCATAGAACAAAATCAACACCATCGTCATAACCGCTCGCTGTGTTAGCTCCGTCTTTTCAAAGCCAAACAATACGATTGCCATTGATATGTAACAGACCAGTATCCCAAAAACAATCCCACATTGCTGCTTTATCCACCAAATGGATAGCCTATGATTTCGATGCAGACAGTAACCTGCCATCTTTATTTCTGCTTCCATGTAATAACAGGCAAGCAAATATACAGGAAAAAGCAGACCCGATCTCTCAACAATATCAAGATAAGACATATGGACACCGCTTCCATCCAAAAAAACAAACACATCTGTTTTACGAATCAAAAGATAGACTGCCATCAAACAACCACAAATGGTATTAAGCACAATTCTTCTGTACATAACTCTTACTCTACCTCTTCTTTTTCACAAGCTATGATATCTACCCAATGTATACTTATTTCTCCCAGCATAAACAAGATGTAAACAGCCAGAATCATATAAACATAAGAAAAATGGAAATCAGGTATACCCAAATGACCATATGACACAAAAATACCATGTCGAAGTAGAGACCATTGTGTCATATTATATCCCATTATCAAATTTCCACCAACATACAAAGAAATAATATGTAAACATAGTGCCGCAATACCGCCTGTCGCTTTCTTCCCGGTACTGACATTAAAAACAAACATGACTCCACAAAGACAGGTTGTATACATCACGATTGAAATTAACGAACAAACCAAAACCATATATGGGTCCATTTGTACAATTGCAAAATCTGGAGCAACTAATCCATACATAGTTAATAAATCCGCCGTTCCCTTTGAAATTCGTAAGAATGTCTGACTCCACATATTTTCGGCGTATCCATTAAATAACATCGGCATGCAAGATACCCCAAAACACAACAGATAATACATCATACATAAGCTAGACATATAGAGCCAGACTGCCGCATACCAATTCTTCTTTCCTACTCTATGTAACAGGATAAATGCATTGCCATCCACGAAGGGTGCATCTGCCAATGCTACCATACAACCAAAGATTAATAGCATGGCATTCCCTTTGCTGGATAATCCCATCAAAAAAGACTCCGTGGTCTGCACCGTATGTCCCTCTGCAAATCGTAGATACATCACAGATGTACGTAGCGAAAATGCAGTTCCTAGTAAAAATCCCGCGATGACATTTTTCTTCTTGCATGCACTCACTATATAAGAATAGTAGGTGCAAATAATTTTTTTAATATCCATGCTTCACCTGCCTTTTAAACACTGTGAAAACCAACACGCAAACGATCATAATATAGCATGTGAAGATAATAAATGGTTGCTGCAGTGTTTCTTCTGTAGACATAAAATCCGATGTGATCATATAAACCGGATTCCAGATTCTAAGACTACCATCTGCTGGAGCTGCAAGCCAGCAGAACTGATAGATGACAAAGGGTAATACAAATGCCAAATAACGATTTTTTACAAACAACGATACCAAAAGTCCAACCTGAGCCCACAAGATACCAAACATGACGATTAATATTCCTTTGAGTATGAGAACCAACCAGCCACCTCCGACTAAGAGAATATCTCCCCATATCATATCCTCCATAATTGACGGATGAAGTTCTTCACTGGACAGAACGCCTGCCCGGCCAATAATACACATTAGCAGCACATAAGGTACTCCCATTGCAGTTGCTCCAGATATACCGACAAATAATAGCTTTTTATATATATATTGATTTGCAGACATTCTGGATAACTGATAACGAAGATATCCACAATTACGTTCCTCTAACAAAGAAAAGGCATACGGAAAGGCCGGAAACAGGCCTGCCGTAATTGTAAAAAACGAAAAAGCCATCACTGTAAACGCCAAATCCAATATATCCTGTGTCTCATTTGCAGCCCAATCCGTCTGTAGAAATTGCTCATTAAAAATTAACTCAAACAAAAACAAACCCATTATAACCACTATCACAAAAAGCATTCGCAAGTTTAGAATTGAACGTTGAGCCATCATTGCATTCATGATTCTTCCTCCCCTGCAACAGAATAATGATTGTAATCAAACAACACTGTGCCATCAAGCGCCTGAATACAGTACATGACATATTCCCTATTATCAAACACAATTGAAAAGCACCATACCGGAAACAGATTTTTTTGCTTATCCACAAAATATGCTAAACGCATATATTGAATCTTCTCACCATTCAATGGTGAAATTTGTCCATTAATATATGCATTACCTAATATTTCAATCGCACATTTCTCTGAAATCACCTGCTGTTCTTCCTGTGTTTCCAAAAGACTGTATTGCGGTTCCAGTAAGAATGAACTGATTTTGTTATCCCTCATGTATACCTGTGTGCCCCCAAAGCCTGCATGCTGAGATACAACCGGTATATCGTCTATCCCAGGCGAATAATAATATGTATCCTCCTCACCTGTCTGTTTATGAAAGAAAACAGCGGAATAACCAAGTTCCTTCAAAAAAGCATCCGAATCATCAAAGCGTTGTACTGGCACAGTATCATAAAACGATGCATACATATCATTGTATCCATAGTATATTTCATTGTGTCCCGCACCTGCCTGTGTAATCCCCCATTCCTGCTGTCCCTGCTGCTCAAATACGGTTTTGTCATCTCGTAACACCTTCTGTATAGCCGCAATATCCGGAAATGTATCTTTTACCTTTCCTGATACTATCTTGTCCGGCACAAACAACTCTGCATTGATTACAAGTAGCTGATTTTCCGGGCCAAAACTACATTGTATCTGAGAATGTTGCTTTTCATGTAAAACAGAAACATCCGCAAAATCCAAAATGATCTTCGTATCTACCTCACGTTTTGCACAACCACAAAGCAAGCAAAAAAGGAATGTAGAAAACAAAAGAAATGTTCTTTTGTGCATATGAATTCCCCTTTCATTGAATCAGCTCCGGATAATCCGGAGCCGATATAGCTAATTAGAATTCCAATCACCTGCAACACTGGCCGAACAAGAAGTTAATCTAGTATCTAATCGAGTACCAAGATAGTAGTCTCCAACTTCTCCTCTTCCACTATCCCAACCGCCGTATAAATATCCACCGGTTGGACCAGTTGCCCATACTTTTTTTCCACCACATAACATATATGCAGAATTCTTTACCATCGGAACGAACGCCAATCCTGAAGTTCCTGAAATCGAACTGGAAAATGTAAGCAAAGTTGCCTTTACTTTCCATGATTTTCCTTCATATATTTTGGTGTTCAAAGAATTTGTTATTGCATAAAATGTTGTCGTACCATTAGGATTTGTTACTCCATACTTGGAAAATGCTTGTGCATATGCTGTTGTCTGAAACAAACATAAAACCAAAATACATAAAACAAATAATTTTTTTATTTTCATAATTAACCCCTTTCTCTGACTCTGAATTGATTTACTATATTTCTCAATCAATCTTTTTGCTTAATGAACTCTCTCAGTGCTTTTGGTTCTTCTGGTTCATACAATCTCAAGCGGCAACTCTGACTTGCCAATGTTGCAACCGCCATCGCGAAAGAACAGATTACACCACCATATCTTTTTAACAGTTTCTTTGTTCCTTTCATTTTTTTACCTCCTACCTCATCATATATTGTCATGACAATTTCTTTATATCACGTCCACGAAATTATTTCTGCCATAATTACCGAATGGTAGATTTTTCGACCTAAATGGTAATCCATCGACAAATATTGTGTTGTAAAATATCAATAAATCATCTAAGGAGTATGAAATGAAATCGACACAAAAATTCGTAAATCTTTTAATTGAAGAAAAAATCATATCCGATATGGAATCCGATATATACCTTTACTGCTTTAACTATGTATATGATCAGTTATCCTATATCATATGGATATTATTTCTAAGTATCATTTTTGGCAATTGGAAATGCGGGCTTCTTATCATTCTTTATACAGTTCCCATCCGCTGCTTTGGGGGCGGTTTTCACATGCCTTCAAGGTTGTCCTGCCAGATAGCAACAACAGCATGTGATTTGATATTGCTTATGCTTCCGTCTCTGGCACCACCCATGCAACAAACAGTAAATATCGTTCTCGTCATAATTATGCTGACTGTTATCTTATTAATCGGGCCGGTAATTCCAAAAGAAAAATCTCTTACCAAAGAAGAATATACGAACACATATAGATATCTTGGAATATCGATTTTGTTTCTGTCCGGACTCTATCTGATTATATTGTTAAAGCATTCTTCCATTCTTTGCGATACGATATGCTACACTCTAATCATTATGACAATATTAATATTGTTAGGAAAACGAAAAGAAAAACACACGCATAATTTACTGTAATAATCTTTCTAAATACGATATAATCTGCTTATACAAAAAAGGAGCACCAATATGCATCTCAACATAGCAATCTGCGATGATTCGCAAGAAGATATCGAACAATTGAAACGTATGATTCTTGTATTCAGTGAGAAATATGATTTTTCCACCGAATTTACAACATTTACTTCCGGGCTCACATTATTACAACATATCGAACACCCGCATTGCTTTGACGTTGTCTTTTTGGATATTGAAATGCCGGATTGTGATGGTCTGAAGGTGGCGTACAAGATTCGTGAAACCATCAGTACGAAATTAAGACTTGTATATGTCAGCAGTTATCCGGAATACATGCAGCAGGCTTTTGATGTGCAGGCATATCATTTTATTACAAAACCCTTGTCTGAAAGCTTCGTGGAAAAAGTTCTACTGAGAATTATCAAAGATATGAGGAAGAATATGAACGCTAAAATATGCATTGAAACGGAACACGGGCGTCAATGCATCTATACCGAGGATATTCAGTATATAGAGACACATCCACTCAAAAAAGGAGTGTTAATCTATCATTTAGCGACATCTTCGATTCTGGTAAGGGGAAGAATCGGACAGTTAGAGACGGATTATCAACAATGGGGATTTTATCTGTGTCACCGTTCTTTTCTGGTGAATATTCATCATGTCCATTGCATCGAAACAGATAGCCTACAGCTTGATAACAACGCCACTATCCCTCTTAGCCGAAACAAAAGAAAGAACATCCAATTACAATTTACCCGAAATATTGTTTTTCATATAGGAGAGTAATATGACTACCATCGCAGTTTTATCCGCTATCATTGACATCGCCTGTTTGTATATTTACATGAACGGCTTTTTTCGAAAGAGAGCATCCATCCGTCCCATTGTTGAAATGGGATGCTATGTTCTGATGGAACTCATTTTGAATCTGAATGTTGTATGGAATCATATCCAGACAGAATACGTCAAATCCCTGTTGACAGGTCTACTCAGCGTGTTCACAACCTTTTTACTGAGTTTTTTGTATCAGGGAAATCTCGCACACCGAATCTTTGTAACCATTTCTTATCAGGTATATGCAGATCTTTGTGAAAATGTCACAGTTTCTCTCTTTACCTATACAAATCCCAAGCTTTTAAATTCGCAGGATATGTTCGGTTTTTCCATCCCGCTACTCACTTCCAAAGTGTTTTTATTCATGCTTGTGATTCTTACTGTGATGATTTTCAAGCGAAATCATTATTACCATACCCTTAAGTACAGTGTGCTGGTTTTGATTACACCCATCATGTCGATTATTTTTTATCAGGTGATTTCCTCAGCAGAACTAATCAACCCAGACTCTTCTTCCGTTTATTTTATTCTTGAATGGATTTTGTTTGGATTGAATATATTGAATTACTATCTTCTTGAAAATATCTTAAAGAACAACGAGCTTTCCCTTTCGCTAAAGGAAAAGGAATTGCAGCTGAATAATCAGAGAAATAATTTTGAGAACCTGTCTTCATTATACAAATCCGGTCGTAGCGTTATTCACGACACAAAAAAACATTATCTATACATGCGTGAGTGTTTAAAGAACAAAGAATATGACAAACTGGAACAATCCGTTAACCACTGTATCAACGATCTGGATACCAAATATATCGTTTGCAATACCGGCAATCTGGTTATCGATACGTTCATCAGTCATTATACGGATATGGCGCAAAAATACGGTATTACTTTTCGTCCAACCATCAAACTACTCTCCATGGATATTCCAATTGAGGACTATGATCATTGCATCGTACTCGGAAATATGCTCGACAATTGTCTCAACGCATGTAAGCAATTGCCGGACAACAGGAAACGATACATTGATATTGAGATCACAACTGTAAATGAACAATACATCATTAAAACGAAAAATCCATATCCGGAAAACCAGGATACAGCGCGCAATATGCTACATCATGGATATGGATTACACAACATACAATCCGTTGCTGAATCGTATAGCGGTGTTTTTTCCAACTACATCGAACAGGAAGAATTCATAGCTGTAGCCATCATTCCGATATTCAGAGACACTGACGGTTTCGTCATCCTCCATAAAAAACAACCATAGAAAAAGCCGTCGCACTAAGCGACGGCTTTTGTTGTATATCAAGTTATGGATTACTCTGCCTTAGGACCAGCAGCTACCAATGCCTTACCTGCATCGTTTCCTTCGTACTTCTTGAAGTTCTTAACGAAACGCTCTGCAAGATCCTTTGCCTTTGTCTCCCACTCAGTAGGATCAGCATAGGTGTCTCTTGGATCAAGAATTGCAGGATCTACACCCGGAAGCTCTGTTGGAACCTCAAAGTCGAACATCGGAATCTTCTTTGTAGGAGCTTCGTTGATAGCGCCTGAAAGGATTGCATCGATAATTCCACGAGTATCCTTGATTGTGATACGCTTACCGGTTCCGTTCCAACCGGTATTTACAAGGTATGCCTTAGCACCACTCTTCTCCATTCTCTTAACAAGCTCTTCACCATACTTTGTAGGATGAAGCTCCAGGAATGCCTGTCCGAAACATGCAGAGAATGTAGGTGTTGGCTCTGTGATTCCTCTCTCTGTACCAGCAAGCTTAGCAGTAAATCCTGAAAGGAAGTAGTACTGTGTCTGCTCTGGTGTCAGGATAGATACCGGAGGAAGTACTCCAAATGCATCTGCTGAAAGGAAGATAACGTTCTTTGCTGCAGGACCTGCTGAAACGCCATTTACCTTAGAAGCGATGTTCTCGATGTGGCTAATTGGATAAGAAACACGAGTATTCTCTGTTACACTCTTATCATCAAAATCGATCTTGCCATCTTCTGCTACTGTTACGTTCTCAAGAAGAGCGTTTCTCTTGATAGCGTTGTAGATATCCGGCTCAGACTCCTTATCAAGTCCGATAACCTTTGCGTAGCAACCACCTTCGAAGTTGAAGACACCGTTGTCATCCCAACCATGCTCATCATCACCGATCAAAAGTCTCTTTGGATCTGTAGAAAGTGTTGTCTTACCTGTTCCTGAAAGACCGAAGAAGATAGCTGTATTCTTTCCTTCCATGTCTGTATTTGCTGAACAGTGCATAGAAGCGATTCCCTTAAGTGGAAGATAGTAGTTCATCATTGAGAACATACCCTTCTTCATCTCTCCACCGTACCATGTGTTGATGATTACCTGCTCCTTAGAAGTTGTATTGAAAGCAACACATGTCTCTGAGTTCAAACCAAGCTCAGCGTAGTTCTCTACCTTAGCCTTTGAAGCATTGTATACGATGAAATCCGGCTCAAAGTTTGCTGTCTCCTCTGCAGTTGGCATGATGAACATGTTCTCTACAAAGTGAGCCTGCCAAGCTACTTCCATGATGAAACGAACTGCCATTCTTGTGTCCTTATTTGCACCACAGAAAGCATCTACTACATAAAGCTTCTTATTTGAAAGCTCTGCCTTTGCGATATCCTTAACCTTTGCCCAAACTTCTTCACTCATTGGGTGGTTGTCGTTCTTGTACTCATCGCTTGTCCACCATACAGTGTCCTTAGAATTCTCATCCATAACGATGTACTTATCTTTTGGAGAACGACCTGTATAAATACCTGTCATAACGTTAACTGTACCGAGCTCTGTCTCCTGACCCTTCTCGTAACCTTCGAGAGTTGGATCCATCTCTGCTGTATACAATTCGTCATATGAAGGATTGTATACGATTTCTGCTGTTCCTGTGATGCCATACTTTGTCAAATCGATGTTTGCCATTTGTTAATTCCTTCCTTTGCTTATATATTTATTTTAATTACTACCATTAAAATCACGGCAATTGTATCACTAAACATTGACAACGTCAATTGTCTTTTTTGTCTATATAGCGATTCAAAGTCTCTACTACCGTGTTGAGATTATAAGGCTTTGCTATGTAATCATCCAGCTTATTCTCAAGAATTCGCTCCTTATCACCGAACATGGCTCTCGCTGTAACGGCAATAATTGGCAGACGCTTTTTGTGCTCTTTTTGCTCAATCTCACGAATCTCCTGTGTGGCTGCGATACCATCCATAACCGGCATCTGTACATCAAAAAGTGCTGCGTCGTATTCCTTCTGCTTAAAGAGCTCAATTGCCTTCTCACCATTTTCTGCTATATCATAAGAAAATCCTGCCATGCCGAGAAGCTTTCCGATAACCTGCTGGTTCACCGGCTCATCCTCAGCAACAAGGATACGTGCCTTGCTGTGTGCATTGATGGAAAATACTGCCGGTTCATCCTTGTCAGCTTCACGCTCTGCCTCTACTTCTGCAGCCTTCACAACCTTCAAAGGAATCTCTGCAATAAAGGTGGAACCGATACCTTCCTTACTCTGTACACTAATGGTACCTCCCATCAGCTCTGCAATCTGCTTGGAAATGACAAGGCCCAAACCGGAACCGCCGTACTTTCTTGTATCACTACTATCTACCTGAGAGAATCGGATGAACAGCTTGTCCATGTTCTTCTCTGAAATACCAATTCCTGTATCTGCAACCGCAATTCGAAGATTAATGTTTTCTTTTGCTGCATCAAGAGCTGCAATCTTTACACGAACACTACCTTCTGAGGTAAACTTCAAAGCATTTGACAACAGACAGTTCAAAATCTGCTGGATACGCTGTCCGTCACCCTTTGCAAGCTTTGGTATGTTATTACCAAATGTACAATCAAGTGCCAAGCCCTTGTTAGTCGCTGTTGGAACCTGAGCTGCTACGGTCTCCTCGATGGCACTGCGAACATCAAAAATCTCTTCCTTCAAGTTGTACTTTCCTGCTTCAAGCTTACTGATATCCAAAATATCATTGATTAAGCGCAACAAGTTATCTGCACAACCCTTTGCAGTCAACAAATTATCACGATAATCTGCCTGCAAATCCTCCGCCATCAATGTCAACTGCAACATACCTAAAATACCATTGATTGGTGTACGAATCTCATGACTCATGTTTGCAAGGAACTCAGCCTGTGTCTTATATGCTGCATTTGCATCTTCAATTGCAGAAGACAACTTGTTCTCTGTTTCTTTTTGCTCTGTAATATCAATAACTACCATGTTGATGTAGTCCGCTTCTGACTTGTACATCACGGTATTAAATACCTTACCAAGCTTCTCCATGGTAATCTCTACATCCATGAAGTCACCTTCCTTGGTACCGGATGTATTATATGCCATAAACCAGGCATTGATATCCTGCAACACATCAATCTTGCTCTCGCCTAAAATCTTGTCCTGATAATCAGACATATCCAAATTGAAGTAATTGCCGAAGCGCTCATTTGCTTCCTGAATACAATACCCAACACTGTTACCCATGGAATCTGTAATAATCTTTGCCTGTGCAAATCCAATTGGCAGATTCATAAACAGTTTACGGAACTTGTCACTCTTTGTCTGTCCCACTACTTCACTTCCTGATGTCAGCATCATCACACCAGCCGTAATCACCGCTGCCAAAATACCGGCAATCAATCCTGCCGGAACATTCCCAAAGATTGCTCCCACAACAATACCTAATACTACTTCCAGTACTGCTGCAACAATCATCAACTTCTGCCAACCCAAGCTCTTAAGTTTTTCCATTGTTTCATACACCCCCTGCTTCTATCCATCGAACATACGATGCATTGTGGTAAAACATGCCACATAGTTAATATCTATTCTACTATAAATGGAAGAGTGGGTCAACACTCGTCCTCTTTATTTTCAACAGTTTTTTCCATTTTTTTTAAACTGATTTTTTCTCTGTGTAACCGCAAAGGAAATCAGTAGAAGAACCAGTGCACTTATAGATATGCAGGTACCAATTCTAAATCCGTATGGTACATATGACAACTCGATTTCATGCTCGCCGACTTCCAATTCCACACCGACAAAGGAGCCTGCCACCCGGCAAAACTCCGCCTGTTCTCCATCCACACGAACACTCCAACCCTTATCATATGGAATGCTTGTAAACAACATCTGTCCCTCCGGTATATCTATAGAGCCTTTCACATATCCATCTTCCAGCTTCTCGATATCGAAAAGATTTGCTGTCAGCTCTCCATATACCAAATCATATGCTTCCTCATCAAATGTGGACACATACATGTACGCCAAGCCCGGACTTGCCTCTACGCTGCTATATTCATATTCCACTGCAACAAAGTCACCTGCCTCAAGTCTGCCCAGATGGAAAGCCTGGATTTGATAACGGTCATAAGCATACAACTGTCCATTAATGGAAATCCGCAGCTTTGTAATATAATTTCCTCTACAATTGATGTAATAATCTCCGGGATTTGTAACCGTAAAGCTTGCAAGCATATTGAGTGGTCCGGACGCATCCGGCGTATACCGAATCACCTGTGTATCGTAATTTACTTGTGCACCATCACTTGTTACATCCACCTGCGGATATTGCTCCTGGAAAAATCCACCATATCCGGTCATGTCATAAGCAAGGATATTCTGCGCATTGAGAGCCGTAAATGCATCCCGGTCCCAATCCAACACATTCCTTGATACCGCAAATCCAAGGGATGTAGGATACGGATTCTCAAAAATTCCTATCTCTCCCACATTTTCCACATAATTAAAACCGTAATTATCCAAATCTCCGGCTCGTTGCAGGAGATATCTTACATTGAATAAGCTGTTTGTAAACGGAGTCGAACCCCGATACAAAAACTCATTGGCGCCTGTATAAAATCCTAATCGCCCCATGGTGGTTACCACATCTCCAAGAACCGTCGAATTGAAGGTGCTTACACTTGGCATGTTGTGCCAGCTTGCCTCATCTAACACCTTGTAATTCATGAGTTCGCTACGGTAAAAACCAGCCTCCTGCTCCTGCGCCAATTCGCGCACGCGCACATTTGCTTTCGTTATCGCAGGACTCGTCTCATAATACGACATATAATTCGTATATCCGTTGTCCATAAACCCATAAACGGCATTGGCTACCAATTCCAACAGACAAACACATCCTATCGTGGTCACAAATGCCATCTGTTTGAGCGCACCTGTACTTCGCAGGATGCACAGCAACCCATATAGCAAAAGCAACACAATGCTTGTATATAATATCATTGGCTCCAGCTCGGTTCCTTCATGCTTATGGCATGAAAATAGCAATGCCAAGGCGAAGAGCACACCTGCCAGCACCAGCATCCAGTCTATCTCTGACAGATGAAGGATAACATCATATGCCATCACCAAAATTACAAAGATAAAAAGAAACGAAAAACGATTTGGAATTCCATATTGATCATGCATACCGTGCCAGATATAATTTAAGGTCTCGTGATTGAAGCTTATCAAAAGTCCACCAAGCAACAGGTATTTCTTGATCTTGTCAAATGGTCGTTCCTTCACGAACAAATATAAAAACATGGCAAGTACTGCGAAGCTTCCACAATACAGATTGACACCGCCGTCAAAGGTCTGGTTCGTCATCGGCTCTGTAAATACAAACAACTGCTTCAGCATCACAAAGATACTTCCATACCAGTCTCCCTTTGGAAGTGCCATATCCCCTGCTGCGGTTGCCTTGATTCCCAGATACGCCGGGAGCAACACAAAGGCTGTCATCAATCCGGAAAGCAAGGAATACCATGCAAACCGAAGACCGTCTGTAAAGAACTTCTTCACGCCTCCATGACGGTACACAAAGAACCACAACACCAAAAACAGACATATAATATAACCTATATAATAGTTACAATAAAGTGCATAAAACAAAGATAAGACATAGAGCTTTGGATCCCGTTTTTCCATCATGCGCTCAAAGCCAAGCATAATCAACGGAAAAATCATGATACAATCCAGCCACATCGTATTCCAATTGTAGCTGATGACATAATTGCTAAACGCATAACCAACCGAAATCGCTACAATACCCAGATTTCTTTGTTTTTCCCCTCCTCGGTAGCTCAGATAGTGTGTCATTGTTGCCGCAGTCAATGCTATCTTCAAGCACATTAAAAAACAGGTAACTGCCGCAATTGCCTCCTTGCTAAATAATAGTAACAGGAAGTTAAACGGACTCATCAGATAATAAGCGCCCAACGAAACAAAGTTTGAGCCAAGTGCCACATTCCAGGTATAAAACAAACTGCCCTCATGTAATAGCTTGTCGCGATATTCTGAAAAAAATGGCAGATATTGATGGACACTATCCACCAATGTAATCGCATTGTCTCCAAATGGTGCGATTCCCTGAATGATACACAAAACAAGCAATACAGTTGCAACAATTCCAAAAGACAGAAGATAACACCAATGATCAAGCAGGCTCTCATGCAATGGCCGTTTTTTCTGAAATACAAAGAACTTACTAAACACGTAATTAAGTACCAAAACAACAAACTGCACTGCCAGTTTTGACACAAGCTCCGGCATACGCAGGGTATCACACAAAATTGCAAATCCAAGTATTTCAACCAACATAGAAACAAGCCGTGCACCCACAAACTGCACAGCTTCAATCAGAGTCGCAAGCACGCCTCGTTTTCTACTCTGAAAAACAAAAAACTTGTTTGCAAAATATGCAAAAGCAATAGCCATAGCGATTGCTATGGCATTGCTTGTATTTCTTGAAATTGTAGTAAATGTTCGAAGTAAAAAGAATGCAACCAGATTGACACCTGTCGTACATCCTCCGGCAATCAGGTAACGCATTTTATCATTTGCAAGCATTCTTTTAATTTTTTCCGTCATTTTCCCTCATCCTATTCCAATCCAGTCATCAGATAAATCAATGGAGAGTTCCAGTAAATGGTAATCTCATTACATGAAAAACTCTGCTCATTGTCCACATAACAAAGTCCACCCGGTTTTCCATATAACACAGCATTTGCATATGGATCCTGTAATCCGCTGTTTGCTCCTCCAACCAGCATACCCGGCATGGTCTTCTTCAATACCTGGGACGGTCTGTGGTGTGTGCTGTTTGGAGTAAGGGAACCATATCCGGTTACATAACAATATGTAACTCCATTCAAACCAAAGAGGAAATCTCTTTGTCTCTGAGCATATTCCTTATACTTGCTATCTCCGCTGAGGTTATAGGCCATGAGAAACAGCATGCCGTTGTTCGCAACTCCCATGTTACTTCCCCATTCATAATTCACGCCTTTTCCGGTCGCAAAAACTTCTTCTGCGCAACGTTCGAGAAGTTCATCTGCACACGCAAGAATCGCAGACTTCGCATCTTCTGCCAAAGCAGCGTCCACACCTTCTTCTCTGGCAAGGTCATAGAGTGCAAAGGTTCCCATATCTGCCCAACCAAGTCCTGTCTTAAAGTTGTCACTCATAGCGGTCTTGACAGCATCTGTATAAACAGCTTCTCCGGTTGCAATAGCAAGCTCTGTAGCTGCCCACAGGGTTTCGTCCGCCAGCTGTCCATCCGGATACTCACCGGTTACAATTTCATCCGGGTTCTCATAACCGGACATATCGGCATTTGCTACCATATAATCATACGCTTTCTTTGCAGCTTCTAAACAACTTGCTGCAAAATCAGCATCAATATCTTTATAAAGAACAGAAGCCTTTGCCATAACTGCTGCAAAATCACCCGTTGCCGCATAGGAAATCGGTGCAAGCACCATCTCGTCGACCTCATCCTCCGGCATAACGGTCTCCGGAAATACGAGAGCCGTTACCTTGTGGTAAACCCCGCCACTGGATGCATCCTGCATCTTGAGCATCCAATCAAGCTCATATTTTGCCTCATCGAGCAAATCCGGAATTCCGTTTCCACTCTCCGGAATTCCCATATCATCTGCCGTCTGTCCATAATCCTCATATGCCAGGAACAGATCCTGAATGGTCTGTGCACCAGTAACTACATAACGACCATAATCACCGGCATCATGCCATCCGCCACTCACATCAATCTTTGTTCCCTCGTTTCCATATACATACGCCTCCTGCATATGACATGCCGGATGGGTAAAATCTCCCGCGTATTCAGAAGTAATCTCCACACCACAACGCTGCTTGTACAGCATGGTCACAACATCCTTGTAGATATCATCATACAAACCATCACCAATCGAAAACTCATAAGAAGCACCCGAAGGACTGGAAATAATCTTGTAAGTACCAGGAGTCTTAAATTCTGTGAAATCGCCTGTCTTCACATTCGAATCCACACTCATATCATAGGAGAGCTCCCCATATGTACCAACATAGACGGTTTCCTCCGTCTTCGCATCTACAACCTTGAATTTCTCATCATCCTTGGATGTAACAACTACTGTCTTCACATCGTCCGGCTTATATCCAATCTGGTTAACCTTGACCTGAATCGGTGTAGGTGCACCAACAATTTTCTCTGCGTTGGAACTGTCCTTTACGAATAGTGATATATTGTCAAAATAAATCTTGTGTGCCTCTGTTACCTCTGTCTGTCCTTCCTGCGTTCCCATATTTACAACGAAACGTGGAGCCGGATCCGAATCCATTTCCATCACGAAATCCTTTTCGATATGCTGTGTCTCAGGGCCGATGGTGATAAAATCGTTGGCATATGCATGGTAATCTCCGCCGTTGACCTGTACTCTCCACTGTACTACACGCTCGATATCACTACGAACATCAAAACTCATGGTATACACACAACCCTTTGCCATGGTAAATCCATCATAATAAATCTGGCAGCTGTGCTCAAGCGGACCACTTTTGGTGATGTCACACACAAGCTCATCATTTTCTGCATACATGTTGAATGCACCATTGTTCACATAACTCGTAAATCCCTCTGTGGAATTGCCATCGAAGGTCACGCCCATCGCGTCTGCACCCTCAACCGTTGTGAAACGGTCATCCTCTACAATGATCTGCTCAGTGGTCGGCCAATCGCCATCATCCTCAATCACTGCAACTGCATCACTGTCGGTTGCATCACTGTCGGTTGCATCTTGTGAGCTTGCAACCTCCTGTGTTGTCTGTGTTGTTTCTTTTGTATCCTGTTTGCCGCAGCTGCACAGACTCAAGGTCATAGCAGTTGCCAGAACCAATGCGGCTCCCTTTTTTAGTTTTCTCATTTTTACCCTCCTTTTTAAAGCAGTGAATTGCAAAATTGCACAACCTGCTCATATTGCATCGTTCCTCCGAAGATATCCAGCGCGCTTCCAACGGTTACGTCGATTTGGTTTCTGCCACATCTACGAAGTATTTCCAGATCCTCAAAGCTTCCTACGCCGCCTGCGTAGGTCATAGGCAGTTTCGCCCAATCTCCAAGCATCGTGGCAAGCTCCGTCTCGATGCCCCTTGCCTTGCCCTCGACATCGACCGCGTGAATCAGATATTCACTGCAATACTCCGCCAGTTCTGAAAGTGTTTCTTCATTGACCGCAACCTCTGTAAATTTCTGCCAGCGATCTGTGACAATATAGTACACCCCATCTTTCTTCCGACAACTCAGATCCAATACCAGATGGTTTGGACCAACCAGCGATGAAATTTGCTTTAGGTTCTCATAATTCACCTTGCCATCCTTGAACACATACGAGGTCACAATCACGTGACTCGCTCCCAGGTTCAAAAAGTATTCTGCATTTTCAGCGTTGATGCCTCCGCCAATCTGCAAGCCCTGCGGATACGCGGACAATGCAAGCTTCGCCTGCGCAACATCCGCCTCATAGTATGGACTTCCCTGTGGATTGAGCAGGATGATATGTCCGCCTGATATCCCACTTTCACGGTACATCCTCGCATAAAAATCCGCCTGAAGCTCAGACACAAAATTGTCCATGGCATAATCGGCCTCGTCCCTGAGGCTTCCACCTACAATCTGTTTCACGGACCCGTTATGAATATCGATACATGGTCGAAAGTGCATGGCAGCCTCCTTTACATTACAGATTTACTACATAAACGCAATCAACTAAATAATACCATATATGCAACAAACTGCCAATATTCTTTTCCATCAAAAAAGGGGCCGTAAAAACAGCCCCTTATAATTTATTTTACTTTTTGACTTTCACCTTTGAAGACAATCCCTTTGACTTAAAAAGTTTTTCGTACGCATCTACTTTACTGCCAGGCACTTTAATCGTTGTGTCCTTTGTAACTCCCTTAAAGGCATTCTTTGCAATTGTCTTATTGGTCATCTTCGTTGATTTAATGGTAATTGTCTTTAACTTCTTACATCCACTGAATGCATTCGCTGCAATCGTCGTCACCTTTGCCGGAAGCGTGATTTTCGTAAGGGCACTACATCCCTTAAATGCATTTGTTCCAATACTCGTTACATTCTTTCCGATTGTAATGGTTGTAAGCTTGGTACATCCATTAAACGCATTGCTTCCAATCTGTGTGATATTACTGCCAATCGTTACCTTGGTAATTGTCTTGTTTCCCTTAAAGGCATTCGAAGCGATAGCCGTTACCTTATAGGTAACTCCACCAATCTTGACCGTTGTAGGAATACTGACTGTCTTGGCTTTCTTATTGGTTACTCCGGTGTAGGTTACCGTAGGATTTTTCGTACCTGTGCTGCTTACCTTGTACTTTAAACCGGACTTGCTATCTGTAAGCGTTTTACCCTTCGATGGTATCGTCGGTTTTGCCGGCACCGTACCGGTCTTGTCAATTACATCAGTCTTTGTTTCCGTACATCCGGCATTCGTACAATGATAGGTTTTTACACCATCCTCAGTCGCCGTTGCAGCCTTTGTCACAGTACCGTCATCCCACTTGTGTCCGGTTGCCGCAATCACCCAGCTATCCTTTACAATCTCTTTCGTACAGGCTACATCGCTGAAATACTTGCCACAAGTACATGTGTAATATTCGCTGTTTCCTGCTGCTGTACAACTTGCCGCTACTGCTACCACCTTAGTGCCTGCATGAACATGTGCAGGCGGCTGTGGTGCTGCTACCGTTTTCTTCACAATCGTATAAGTAGAGAACTGGTTCGTTGAGAAGGAAACCGTCTTTGTATTTGCATCATATTCTGTCTTCAATTCTGTCAATGTACCATTGTGGTCACGAACAACGGCAAGAGATTCTCCCTCTGCCAACGTCACGTCACTAAGCTCCAAATCCAGCTGGATGTCATTTTCAAACTCTGTGACAGGTGTTGACCAATACTGTCCAGCTTCACCCTTACTTACTATGTTATTCAAAGACATATCCAACGTTGCCACGGTATCGATCACATTGCCATCGACAGCCGTTGTCACATCCTTTGCATAATCCGTATCATCCGCAACCACCAATTCGAGGTTACCGGTATCGGTTGCATTTTCACCACCGGAAATAGCTGCAGAAGCCACGTCCTGCGCAGGGGTTTCAATCTTGTCCTCCGCTTTCACAAATGTACTGCCAAAATGGAGATTTCCAGTCACTTCCACAGTATATGTGCTTACCTCTTCTCCCGCTTGCAGCTGCTGTCCATTGATTTGTGCTGTTTCAAGCTGATATCCATACTGTGGTATGAGACGCAGGGTCACTACATCGCCAAGCTTCACCCAAGCCTCTGCACCAGTCGAATCGCAGCGAATGCTCAAATATGGATCATTCTCCAACATCGTCTCATAGGTATAGGTTTTTCCGTCCTCAGAGATTTCTAATCCATCAAGAATCGTTACCCCTTTACGCTCAATCTTTTCTACATATACCTTACCATGCTCGACAATGATATCATCTTGTGCATTATGAAGATATGTCCAACCGATTCCGGCTCTTTGATTTCTGGTACGTTTTGCAAGGATATTGTACTGCTCTGCAGGCGCCAATTCAATTTCATACTGACCCTTTTGTGTGGTAGGAACAAGCTCTTCCTCTGTAAACTGTCCATCAAAATTGGTATCAATATACAATGCCTCGATATATTCATCATCAAAACGAAGGACATTCTTACCCTCTGTCACAAAGCCACCCATGGTTTTCTTGGTCACAAAATCCGGTTCGGAGTCTATAACAGTTCCGGCAGCTTCGCCATAGGTAGAAACAAGCTGATAGCTTTCTCTATTGCCATTTTCGTCTGCAACATTTGGTTTTCTGTCTTCTGCATGGGTGCAAAATCCCTGCTCATCATTGAAGTAGAAATTCTCTGCCTCCCAGCCATCGATGGCATCCTTGTATTTGCCGGGTTCACCTTCATAGATACCATATTGATATGTGTCATCTTCTGCCGTTACATAATCCCAGTTTTCATCCATCACAGCTTCCTGATACAGGAAGTTCAAGACTACCTGTTCCGCAAAGGATCTGTTCACGTTGAATTGGACACGCATCCATGCCTCATCTGCCCTCATTGCGGTTTCACCACTGGTGTTCACACTATCTTCTTCCGGTTTGAAAGTAAAGGTGTATCCATTTTCGCTGAGCAAAGCCTGTGCAATCGCTTCCATGGAATCCTCTGTTATATATGGAACACGTCTGTTATCCTCATCGGTCGCAGTATTGTCCGATTCTTTTACCGCATATATAATAGACAGATCATTGATTTCATAGCCCTGTTCCAAAATAAATCGTACAGTGAGTTTTTCGCCTTCTACCAGATCATGTCCGATATCCTCAACCCAAACGTCACTGTCTTCAAGCTTATACTCTGCCCGTATCTTATCTTCATTTCCATTCATGGTGCCAAAGCTAAAGTTGTAATTGTTACCAGGGCCATCCGGTCCACCCTGCTGTCCGGAAAAATTCGCGCTTACATAGATAGAAGCGTATCTTTGCTTTCCATTTTCATCCATGTCAGGCACCTTTTCAGCTTCTTCCCAACGATAAGCCTTTAATTCAGCTTCTGTAAATGTATGTGAAAAGGAACCATCTTCTGACGGTGTAAAGGCGATTCGGTCATCATCCTGCCCTTTCATTGCCTCATTGACATAAGTGGTATCTCCAATACGAACCTCCTCTAACGTATTTCCTTCGTTCGGAGTAACGGTGACTGAGACCTCTCCTATCTGGCTAATCGGGAAATTACACTTTTCTCCATAACTTCCACCAGGAAATCTTTGATCGTCTGCCGGCATAGGCGAGATGCTTATCGTACCCGCAGGCTCCGAGCCAAGAGATTCTATCTCTAATTGGAACTGTTCTGTAGCATCATATGAGAATGCATCATAATCGCTCCAGAAAACATCGATACCATCACCTGCTTTATAAGTATAGGTAAAGTGCCAGGTCGTGATGTCGTCATCTCCACAATCATCGATTGTATATGCTCCCTCTGTTGCATCTACCCGATATGTATCCGTCGTGTCGCCATTTCTAATATAAACAACCGGTTCGGCACCTGCACGCCAGCCATACTTGTTGTTTTCTTCCTCTGTTACATTTCCCCAGTCAAAATCCTCAGGATACGCCGGCTTTTCCGTTAAATACACATCATAAACACCGTCTGCCTGTCCTACAATATCCTGATGCGGAGTCAATACTGTCGATTCCTCAGCGGAACCCTGTAGCTTCCAGCTCACGGTTCCATTCCACTCATCATATCCGAGCCAGATAGAATTGCTCATATCTTCTCCATGATGAACCCAAACGTCTGTGCTTTCCTGCCGGTAATTCGTAACAGGCTGTCCATTTTCTTCATATGTATCTTTCACATAGAAATATACACGTACGGCATAATCTGTCGAACCATCTGTTGGATCAGCCTTAATGGAAATCTTACCGGTGACACTATCATATGAAATACATGCCGAATATGGCTCTGTTACGATTGTTTCTACATCCTCATTCCACTGAAATCTTGCAGCAATCAACGTTCCACTCTCATCGATGACCGGATTTCCGGCTTCATCAATCACAACGTTTCCGGCATCATCGTAGGTAAGCTTTCCAATCGATATTTCCCCATCCGCCTGATTCAAATAAAATCCGGGGTCATCTGTAATATCCTGATAGTAGTAATCTCTTAACGGATTATCTGTAACTACGTTCGTCTCATAAAAATCCCATGCACGGTTATACCTATACAGATAGCAGGCATATTCGGTACCGCTCTCAGTATCAGTATAGGCAAACTTATATGTACCCGTTTTATTAAAGTCATACCAGGATAGCGGAATTGTAGTACCCGGGAAATACTCACCGCCGCCAATCACCTTCACGGCCCAATTATTATAATCTTCCTCCGAAAGCTGACTCTCTGTCATCTGTCCCTCTTCCAGCTGTGAAAAGGTCAATGCAGACGGATTTTCATCATTGGCATCCGCATTATATGTCACCGTAATCTCTGACATATCTACGCTCCGGTAAGTTGCACCGGTTTCCCCTTTTGTTGCAAAAATCAATGCAAAGCCGGTTTTATCCGGGGTCTCGGTGTACCAGCCGTCTGAAAGGCGACTCATCGTTTTTGTCTCCCAATCATATTCTGCAAAGTAAAGCCCTGTTTCGTCGCTGCCTGCCTCGGCCTTTGCTATGGTTACCGGCATCAGCCCAACGATCATAGCAAATGTCAATACATAGGCAAAGATATGACGAAACCACTTTGCATGTTTGTGTTTTCTTTTCTCCATACAATACCTCCTTGTTTTTATTTTTTTCCTCCATTTTACACTTTCTTCTGGTATCTTTGTCATTATATAATAGATTTCTTACCTCTAAAAGCGATTTACCACATTTGGCACTTGCCTATACCGGTAATTTTTTCTTTCCTATCGCACATCTTCTGTTATAATATAGATTAACAAAGATTCCAGAGGGATTTCACCCGAATTCCTCCAGACAAAAAGGAGATGTACAATTATGAGATTCAACGAACAGATAAACCATTACATAGATTGCCTGAACTGTACTGCAAAGGAGCTTTCTTGCGCCTGCGGACTCTCCCCAACAGTCATCAGCCGTTACCGCAGTGGTGAACGTCAGCCGACTATCGAATCGGACCAGCTCTCCCGGCTTGCAAAGGGCATTGCAGCCTTAGCCAATGCAAGGTCCATGCCCGATTTGACGGAGCAGGCCGTATTATCTGCATTACAGGCATCTCTCAAAACAGGCACAAAGGATTACGACAATTTTATTGCGCATTTTAATGCCCTTTTTTCGCAGTTGGATATCAACATGAAGTCTCTGGCCGCATCCCTCAATTTTGACGTATCCTTTTTATACCGGGTTCGCTCGGGAGAGCGCAAGCCAAATGATCTGTCTGCATTTTGCTCCAGTTTGTCCAGATACATCGTAAATCATTACAATGCTACCGACGATAAGGCAAAGGTTGCTGCATTGCTTGGGTGTCAGCTGTCTGATATCGACGACAACGAAGACTACATGCAGCGGCTTGGAAGCTGGCTATTTTCTGCTCCGACGCAAAAAACAGATGACCAGATGGGAAGCTTTCTGAAGAAAATGGATACCTTTGATTTGAATGAGTACATCCGTGTCATCCGATTCGACGAACTCAAAGTGCCAACCGCACCATTTTTACTTCCGGTCAACAAAACCTATTATGGAGTACAACAAATGCGTACCGGTGAGTTGGATTTCTTCAAATCCACGGTGTTATCGAAATCAAAAGCACCTGTTTTCATGCACAGCGATATGCCAATGGAAGCACTGGCCAAAGACTTGGACTTTAACAAGAAGTGGATGTTCGGAATTGCGGCTTCCATCAAAAAAGGCCTTCATATCGATGTCATTCACTGTCTGGATCGCCCATTCGAGGAACTCATGCTGGGACTTGAGGCATGGATACCGATTTATATGACCGGTCAGGTGACTCCTTATCATCTGCCAAATAACGTAAATAAAGTATATCATCACCTCAACTATGTCTCCGGTGCTGCGGCTCTGTGCGGAGAATGCATAGACGGATATCACGAGGACGGAAAATACGAACTTACAAACAACAAAGAAGCTATCGCTTACTATCGCAAAAAAGCAGATCATCTCCTATCCAAAGCGCAGCCTCTGATGGAGATTTATCATACAGAAAAGCGCGAACAGTATCATTCATTTTTGAAAGCAGATGCAAAAAACGACGGAAAGAGACACCATATTTTGTCATCCCTTCCATTATACACCATGGATCCTGTATTGCTTGAGAGCATACTAAAACGCTCATCCGTTTCCGATACCGAAATCAAACGAATTCTGAACCACAGAGAACAGGAAGCTGCCTATATGGCCATGAAATTAACCAAGGGCTCCATCTGCGATGAGATTATGATTCCAAGCAAAGAAGAATACAAGGAACAACCGATGCATTTAGCTCTGGCCGGCTGTTTTTACGAACAACCGATTTATTACACCTATGAGGATATGCTATCTCATTTTGAACAGACCAAAGCATACGAGCAGGCAAATCCGGGCTATTCGCTCAAAATAGCAAACGTATCTGCTTTCCGCAATATACAGATTCAGATTTTGGAAAATCAGTATGTTGTCATATCAAAAATTACAGACCCGGTGATTCATTTTGTCATTCATCATCCGACCATGGTAAATGCCCTGCAAAACTTCACCATACCGGTAGTTGAGTAACCCAACATCCGCAAAATTGCAAATTGACAAACAACTACCGCAAATGTATCATAAAGTTAGTTTTACATTTTTAGGGAGAAATAAGATGAATAACACATTAAAAAAAGAATTGACGGATTGTTATATGTACGGCGAAATCATCTGCCAGCAGGGATTTGGTCCGAAAACAGACATCTCCATGCATGAGATGATTCGATTTGATTTATTACAATTCCTGGTGTATCTTCTGGATACTTCGAATGGCACCATGTATCAGGAAACCAGATTTATTCACGAATACCTCGGACAGTATTTCACAACGGAAACCTTGATAAAGTTCAAGTATGATCGAACTTCGAATCCGGAGTTTGCACAGACGATTCCTCGTTCACTCACCTATTTTGTGGAAGCAGACCAGTCAGGAAAATCCGCTTATACAACCAAGGGATTTTCGAAATCCCGCAATCTCTACAATCTGTATTGTGCACTGGGACAGGATTTTATTTCCTGCAACACGCACACTTCACAAGCTGAAGTAGATGCGCTGACAGCTTATACGAATATGATGGAAGCGTATCTGCGCAAATTGAAGCTCTATGAGCCGGGAAGTGGTCCGATTGCAGCAAACAAGAACAAGCCTATAACTAAGGCAAATACAACAAAAAATTCTGCTGCCCCACAGAACACCACACAAAACAATGCAGCCATCAACGCTATGAAGGGACAGCTCAATACCCAGGAGGTTCCGGAAGAAGAAATCAATCTGGATGAATTGATGAATGAACTCAACGATCTGACCGGTCTTGATGATGTTAAAAAAGATATCAAAGCATTGATCAATCTGCTAAAGGTAAAAAAGCTTCGCGAGGAGCGCGGCATGAAACAGCCGACCATGTCTCTACATATGGTATTCTCCGGAAATCCCGGTACCGGTAAGACAACCGTCGCCCGTCTTCTTGCCAAAATCTACAAGTGTATCGGGGTACTTCCGGTTGGACAATTAGTGGAGGTAGACCGTGGTGGACTCGTGGAAGGCTATGTGGGACAGACTGCAACTAAGACGAAAGAGGTCGTTGAAAGCGCCTTGGGTGGTGTCTTATTTATCGATGAAGCTTATACACTGACTGCCGGAAAAGATGGAAAAGACTTTGGGCAGGAAGCAGTGGATACCTTGCTTAAAATGATGGAAGACAATCGCGACAATCTGGTTGTTATCGTAGCCGGATATACGGATTTGATGGAAGAATTTATCGAATCAAACCCGGGACTTCGCTCGCGTTTCAACAAATATATCAACTTTGCGGACTATACCGGAGAACAGCTCTACGAAATCTTCCTGTCCATGTGTGAGAAGCAGGAATATGTTCCAAACGCACAGGGCAAAGCCTATGTCAAGGGCTTGATGGATTCCTGGGCCAGTCACCACGATGAAAACTTCGCAAATGCCCGTGAGGTGCGCAACTATATCGAACGTTCCATCTCCCGTCAGGCATCCCGCATCGTTGAGCTTTCCGATGTGAGCGACAAACAGCTTCGCACGCTGACAAAGAGTGATTTGACAGAGTAACCTATCATCTGCCAAAACAAAAGACAGCAAGCCTCCGAAATGAGGCTTGCTGTCTTTTTGTTTATCCCTGTTGAAACCAATGGCGTAATTCAAGTGTATTCACCTTAATCTGTTCCATAATCTCTAAGCATGTGTTCTTTCGAATCCCTGCTTTTACTCCGACATTCAGCAACTGTTGTTCGCCGGGATTCTTGCCATTACCGTCTACCGATGTTGTATGTTCCCCCCAATAGGTATTGCTATATGTCAAATCATAAGCAGGGCTTAATCGCCAGAGATCACGCTCCTCATCATACAGAAAACTAAAATTTTTCGCATGATCATCTCTGTTATGTGCATATACATTAAAGCATGCCCTACGAAACATATCTTCTATATCTTCTTTATTTTCTCTGGTAATGATACGAGTTAATTTCATCAAATCATGATAATCCAAACACGGAAGTTGATAATCTGCTTCCAGTAAGCCCGCGGTAGTCACAACGTGAATCTTTCTATTCTCTGCGCCACCTTGAACCAAATCGAATCGTTGTATCCCAAAATACCCACCACATTCGCACGAAGGAAATAATTTCGTTTCCGGCATCGTGATTCCACATTTTTTTGCACATTTTGAATACTCATATTCCTGTAATCCGATTTCACGGGAATCAACATGAGCCGGAAATTTTATCATCCAATCCGTACCATCAACATTTGTTATTATCTTAGGCCGTGCTCCACCACTACTTCCTCCCATCTTATAAAGAGCATCAAGCTCCGGGGAATACTCTGTATTTAATATTTTTTGACATTGTTGCGACAGATAATCCAAATCATCGAGCACCTTGTCATCCGTCAGATGATAATCCGGCTCATATTCCAACGCTCCCATACCTGATTTTCCGACCATCGCAAGACGATCAAGTATTGTGACATTTTCATTGATCCCGTGTCCCTTAAGAATTCGATCTACCAGCAAGTTCCCCCATGCATCCGGAAGACTATCCGCAAAGACACCATATAATCCATTAAAATAACGCTTGTACGGTACATATACTTTATTTTCTAAGGGTAGTGAAAATGGACTGATTGAAAAACCTTTTTCAAGCCATTCCTGACAATACGAAAATGCCACTTTACCGTCACCAGCAAGTGCAAGTGTGCCCACTTCACGATTGTGATAATTTACCTTCAACGATTTCAAGCCCATCACAACATTATTTCTGCTCATTTATAACCTCCTGGATTGATTTGTATGAAACCTCTGTAAACAAAGATTTGATTCCATCAACAGCGTCTAACTCTACCGCAATCTTTGTTAATGAAACAAAATTAATATTGCCTGTTTCTTCAAACCGCTTAATTGATGCATAGCTTACTCCTGTCAATTCACTTAATTTTTTTTGTGTGATTCCTTGTCGTTTTCTCAATTTTTTGACATTTGCTGCAACCTTCATATTAATTTCTTCCGGAGTTTCCCATACAAATCTGCGCATTACTTATTCCCCGTTTCTTTTATTTTCTATGCGTAAATTATAGCTCAAATATTATCTATTATCAAGTTTTTATGTAATTATATCTAAAATATTAGATATAATTACATCATACATGTTTCGATTCCTTTCCAGAGCCATCATAAGCATTATTTTCCACATAAGCCATCATTGTGTTATATCTCCAGCCATGAGCGAAAACGAACATCAACATTGCGACATATCCAATCCATGCATTTCTCATAATAATTCCTGCAACAAGAACTCCCACAATACAGATTCCCATAAATATCATGATCGCTATATGTTCTTTCAGCCATTTCTTTTTGTAGAAGTCGATTTTGTCCTTAAGGGAAAAGCTACTTGCCTTGATGGTCTGCTTAAGATTTTCTTCTGCAGCCTGCTTGTATTCATTTTCTGAAAGTCTTTTGCCACTTAACAATTCATTGATACTCACACCAAACAACTCGCTCATAATGAGAAGGACATCTGTGGGCGGTAAATATGTCCCCGTTTCCCATCTGGACACGGTCTTATTCGTCACGCCCACCTTTTCACCAAATTGTTCCTGCGTGAAGCCGTTCTCTTTTCTAAGTTTTGCTATGAATTTTCCTATTTTAATTAAATCCATTCGTATCACCTCCAAGTAAAACATAGCAATTCTATGTTTTTTTGTCTTTACCATAAACAGCGAATCATTGGACACTTTTTCGCCTCATGAGGGTGTCCGCCAGCGCACATCAATATAAACGAACAAGAGACAGCAGATATCCCGGAGGCTTGCTGTCTCTGTCTGTATGTATCTCCTACGCTTCCGGCAACGTAAAAACATCACCCTGTGGATCGAAGTTCGGATTGTAATATGGATCCGCCTGTCGCATCACGTGCGACCACAAAATCTGGAAGAGGTCCGTTTCCCGTTTGTAAATCGTCTCTTCCGGAATCTGCAGATTTCGAGCTTCCCTGACAAGCTCCGGAAGATCATGATAATACCAGCCCGCATCAGCTGCCTGAACAATTCGGTATCCATGTTCCCGCACACGCAAGCAAAAATCAAGGTTCGAAAGCTCTGTCTTAAACTTGTCAGCAAATCCGCCAAGTTGGGCAAACACCTTCTTTTTCACCATCAAGCAGTGATCCGCGACAATGCTGTATTCACAGTTCATGCGATGGCGAAGCTCGTATCCGGGATCTGTTTTCTTTAGTCCCTGATATACATATGCATACGTATCTTTCACACCTAATACCAATCCGGCATGGAAGATACACTCTTTGTCATCGTACATCGTTCCTGACACAATTCCTACATCCTCCCGCATACAAATTCCAAGCATCTCTCCCAATGCAGTCGTGTCCAAAATCTCTGCATTACTATCAAGAAAGAGAATGTATTCTCCCTTTGTTTTCGTAGAACCCAGATTGCGAAGCTCTGTTTTGGTCTTATTGCCCGGTGCCTGCAACACCGTAATGTTCCTGCGCATCGCTTCCATCTTGTGATAGTATTTTTGTAATTCCTCATCTGCGTTATCTTCATCAATGATAATCAACTCAAAGCTGCTATACCTTGCTTTCTCATATAACGGTTCCAGCAACTTCTGCATCAAATCCTTATCCGTATGACCACTTACGACTATGGATAAAAGCGGATTCCCCGGGGTGTCATAAACCACGCGATAACTATGACTACTCTCGGTGTCCCGTACAATACCGTACAGACCCAGCCTGCGCAAATGTGCTTCTAATGCATGCTTTCCCGCCTCTTTTGCATACTCTTCTTTTAAGAGCTTTGCTGCTGAACGCTCTTCATTCACTCGCTTATGATAAAGCACACGTGGGATATGATGAACATTTCTCTCGGCTTCACAACAACGCAGGATCATGTCATAATCCTGCGCACCCTCATACTCCTTATGAAATCCGCCATCCATACACATGAGATAGCGCTTTGCAACAAAGAAATGAGAAATATAATTACTGCTTCGAAGTAAATCGATATCAAAATCCGGTTTAAAAACCGGATCACTAAAACGTGTTGCATTGTCAAGCAAACGGTCCTCATCGGAATACAGTGCATCATATGGTTGCTCCTGGAGTGCTTGCACTACCTGGAACAACGCATCCTCTGTCAAGATATCATCATGGTCGAGCAACGCGATATACTCTCCCGTCGATATGGAGATTGCGACATTCATATTTCCGGCAATCCCCTCATTGATCTCCATCTTGTGATAATGAATGCGAGGTTCATCCTCCATATAAGAGCGGATGATGCGCTCCGTTTCCAAGCTGTACACCTTCTCAATCACAGAGATATCGCCATCCGTATTTTGCGTGGAACGAATAACAGGAAGCTCACCCTTTGCCTGACTTCCATCCACCAGGCACAGCTCCCAATTGCCATATGTCTGATTGATGACAGATTCCAGCATGGCACGCAAATGAAGCTCCGGTGTCATATATACCGGAACCAAGATACTAACGAGTGGCGCATAGGCAAACTCTGTCTCTCTTTGCCTGATAAGTTCCTCTTCATCTGCCTCATGGACCTGCTTGAACCAACGGTCATACGAGGAACCAAAGCTAATCTTTTTCACTCTGCTTCTTGCAATCGCATCACCAATCGGGTTGTTTTTCAAGTACTCCATACCCTTTTTTAAATTTTCGGACGCCAACGCAGGCAATCTAAATTTCATCTATATCCCTTTCTGCTTCCTCACATTCTATCATCACGCAGATAATACCCCGGAACATCCAATGCCAGATTCGGATTATAAAATGGATCTCCCTGTTCTAATATTTCTCCCCAACGCTCACGAAACAGCTTCATCTCCCGACGAAAGCGCATCTGCTTTTGTGCCGTATCCTCTGCGCCGCGGGATTTGGATTCATAGTGATACATCCTTGCTTGCGGATTGTAAACCACCAGTTTTCCTTCCCTGCGCACTTTCAAGCACAAATCCACGTCATTGTACACTACGACAAATTCCTCTTCGAATCCGCCGATTTTCTCATACAATTCCTTCTTTATCATCAGGCTCGCCGCTGTCACGGCACTGTAATCACAGGCAATCAGTGTCCGGTGCTGATATAACAAATCCTTCTCATCCTGCGCAAAAAATGCATGTCCTGCTACTCCGCCAATTCCGACAATCACACCTGCATGCTGAATGGTATGGTCTTCAAAATAAAGTCTCGCACCGACAATACCGACATCCTCACGCTGACAATATCCAAGCAATTCCATCAGACAATTTCCATCCATCATCTCTGTGTCATTATTCAACAACCAGAGATATTCGCCCTTTGCATATGGAACCGCAAAATTGTTGATAGCCGAATAGTTAAATGGGCCATCCCAATGCACAACCTGCACATTGCTTTTTTGCTCTATCTCTTTGTAGTACTCAAAAGTTTCGGGCTGGGTACTATTGTTTTCTACAATGATAAATTCGAAATTGCGATAGGTACTACGCGCTTCAATCGCTTCGATGCAGGTCTTTAAATCCTCCCTGTGGTCCTTGTTCGGAATCACAATCGAAACAAGCGGTTCGCCCTCAATCTCATAGCTGACATGATACAGTCCCGGATACTCACCCATATGAACACTTCCTCGAAGTCCCACACGCGACAGATGTGCCTCAATCGCTCTTCTTCCTGCCTCAAAGGCATATTCCTTTGCGCTGGCAGCCCCTGCTGTCGAGCCCTGATGCGCTCTCCAGTGATACAACACCTTTGGAATATGGTAAATCTTCTCACTACATTCCACGCAGCGAAGGATAAAGTCGTAATCCTGCGCTCCGTCATAGGCATTGTCGAATCCACCGATACGGTCCGCAATCTCTTTTTTTACCACAAACATGTGGCAGATATAGTTGTTGCTTCGAAGTAAATCGATGTTAAAATCCGGTTTGAATGCCGGATGAAAATGCTCTTTTCCGACTGTATCTATCTTATCCTCGTCCGTATATAGAATGTCACAGTTTTTTTCATTTATCGCCTTTACACATTCATAAAGCGCATCGTTTGCAAACAAATCATCATGGTCTCCCAATACGATATAATCTCCATCCGCTATCGAAAGTGCCTGATTCGTGTTATCTGCAATCCCAAGTGGCCCGGTTGCCTTCGCAATATAGCGGATTCTGGAATCCTTCTGCATAAATGGTTTCAAAAACTGTTCGAGCCTCATAGAATCTGCACTGCCATCCGAAAAACAAAGCTGCCATTTTTTATAGGTCTGTGCCTGCACGGATTCTATCAATTCACGCAAAAAACCTTCATCGCTTTCATAAAGCGGAACCAGAATGCTAAAGGTTGGCTCCTGCTTAAAATGCGCCTGTCTATGCGCTTCACAGGTCTTTTCGTCCGGCAGATGGCGAAGATACCACGCATGGTAATCAATACTCCTTCCCGCCTTCTTGTCCAGAACCTTTCGCCGAATCTTGTGTATCGTATTTTTCCATCCAAACACGCGAATGTTATTCCACACACGTATACAATTGATATATGCTTTTCGGATCATCCTAACTCCTCATTAAAAGTTCTTTCCTTGGAAAATATTGTAGCATCTATAGACTTGCTTGTCATTCAAAAATTTTGTATAATAAAGTTGTTATAGGGTTAACAAATACAAACCATTCTTATATCAATCTTCCAGTATTAACCATATCCCTATAACGCAAGAGAGGAATCGGCCCATCCGATTCCTCTTGTTTTTCGGTTATAAACTCAACAATTCCATGACTCGCTCCTGCAAATGCTTTTCAATCGCTTTTAATCGTTTTGCCGGAAGATTATAATTTCTGTTATGTTCGAACTGAAATCCAATCATTTTTCTTAGCTTTTCTTTTTGTCTTGATGTTATGAATTCCCGAACAATATTTTCAAAAGGAACACCATAAGACGATCTTCTTGTCTTCGCATATTCTTTAAGATTCTCAAAATCGTCCGGCATCGCATAATTAAACAAAGACAACCCGTTATCAAAAATTGGTGCAAACGCACATGGTTGATTCGTTTTGTTGTCAACCATGAATCCGAAATTACCGAAATGACGATCTTCATTGTAAATCAATGCATCGAACACCAACATATCAACAAACGCATCAAAATAATCATCACCCAGACTTCGAATATATTGTGCAACACTTCTTAGCGAATAATTATCGAAAAATCTATAAACCGGAACATAAGAATGGTCAATATCTGTAAACAACTCACAAGTCGAACAGATGGTACCCTTCCACTTTGCGAGCTGATACTCCACGTGATTTAATTCCATTCTGTCAGCAATCTGACTGGCGTAATATTCAGAAAATGGTTCATTTCCGGCATTTGCAGCGCCATAGGTGCCACCTTTATAAAGGAAAATTTTACCATTTAATCTTCTCCATCCTTTCCGAAGCATGCCCGCGGTAGTAAATTCCGGTGAAGAAGTAAAACCTTTTGCTCTCGAACTTCCGTATCCGGTATATGCAATCAGTGATAGCACTCTCAGGAAATCATGTTCGTACAGATTGTAGTCTTCAAATTTCTCATTTTCATCCTCTACAATCCAATAACTGTCATTCAATGAAAGTCCCTTACAAACCTGCAGAATCCCCCGAATATCATTGTGTGTCAATCCGTTCTTGGCTAAAAAAGCATCAACAAACGCTCTGTTTTTGGGAATCATTCTTGTCCGAAGCCACTTCATGACACTGTCCGGCGTACAAGCCATACCGATTGGAAGCAGATATCGCATATCCTCTTCCGGCTCTTTGAAAATGGTCACATGCTGTCCATCTAAAGTATCTTCCTCGATATCAAATTGTAACAATGTTTGATTATACTGTTTTAGATAGAACACGCAATTCACTCCCTATTCCATTCTCACCGAATAATCCCCCTTGGTGAGTGTTAAGTTTGGATTGTAATATGGATCTCCTTTTTCCAGGATTTCCGGCCAGCGGCTCTTCATACGCTCCACTTCTTCGTTAAAGCGAATCTGTTTTTCCGGGGTATCCTCCATGCCGCGGGATTTGGATTCATAGTGATACAGCTTCGCATATGGGTTATAGACTACCAGCTTGCCAAGCTCCCGAATCTTCAAGCAAAAATCGACATCATTGAAGGCTACCTTGTATCCTTCATCGAGTCCACCTACTTCCTCATAGATGGATTTTTTCGTCATCAGGCAGGCCGCGGTCACCGCACTGTAATCACATGCCACCTTCGAGCGTGCATGGTAAACACCCAGCTCCTCGAAGATTCCGGAGAATGGATGTCCTGCAACACCGCCAAGGCCGATGACAACCCCTGCATGCTGGATGGAACCATCTGCATAATACAGTCTTGCGCCAACAGCGCCGACTTCTTCTCTCTGGCAATATCCAAGCAACTGCTCTAAACAATCCTCATTCATTATCTCCGTGTCATTATTGAGCAACAGGATGTATTCGCCCTTTGCCTGTGCCACTGCAAAATTGTTGATGGCCGAATAATTAAATCCTTCTTTCCAATACAGTACACGGATATGCTTCTTGCCATCTAACTCTGCGTAATATGCAAAGGTTTCAAGCTCGGTACTGTTATTTTCCACAATCAATATCTCGTAATTTCGATATGTCGATTTGTTCTCAATACTATCAATACATTTGCGTAGGTCCTCTACATGATCCTTATTTGGAATCACGATGGAAATGAGTGGATGACCCTGAATCTTATAACTGGTTTTGTAATATCCAAGGTGCTCACCATCTTCCACGGTTCCCTCTATACCCAAACGGTCAAGATGTGCCTGCACAGCCTTTCTACCTGCCTCAAAAGCATACAGCTTCGCTTCCGGTGCACTGGCTGTAGAGTTCTTGTGGGATCTCCAATGATACAACACCTTTGGAATATGATAGATTCCGTCTGCCTGTTCCGTACAACGAAGGATAAAGTCATAATCCTGTGCTCCATTAAACTCCGGCACGAAGTTGCCAACCTTATCCACCAAGGCTTTTTCTACCACAAACATGTGGCAGATATAGTTGTCCGAACGAAGCAAATCCAGATTAAAATCCGGTTTAAAATGTGGTTCAAAATAAAGCTTTCCGCTCTGGTCCACCTTGTCTTCATCGGTGTAAATCACCTGCACTTTCATGTCATTTAACACCCTCACACATTCATACAAGGCATCCGGAGTAAACAAATCATCATGATCTCCAAGCACGATATATTCACCACTCGCAATGTTAAGTGCCTGATTCGTATTTTCCGGAATCGGAAGCGGACCTTCCTGTTCACTGATTAATTTGATACGAGAATCCTTTTCCATATATGGGGCGAGGAACTGTGTCAAACGGGCTTTGTCCTTACTTCCATCCGAGAAGCACAATTCCCAGTTCGAATAGCTCTGCTCCTTTACGGATACAATTAACTCATCTAAAAAATGAAAATCACTTTCATAAAGTGGAACCAAAATACTGAATTTTGGCTGATAAGCAAATTTCTGTGTTTTCTGTCTCTCTAACTCTTCCGGTGTTACCAGACGCTCGCGAATCCACGCATCATAATCCGTACTTCTATGGTTCTTAAGATTTTGCACATATCGAACCGTCTTCACACAGGTTGTCTTAAGACCAGCCGTCTTGACACTGTTTACCACCTTTGTGATTCCCCTGCTTACCTTCGCAACCGGTTTGATTTCATCCAATTTCGAATGCACCGTAATCGGAATCTCCTTCACACGGGAACCCGCCTGAATACAAAGTGTCATCTTATCTCCACACTGCTCGAGCGGAAGTACCAACGTAAATCCAATCTTTACCGGGTTTTCATACTCCGGATAATACATCGCCACATCCCCACGGGCATGCCACTGCGGAGTCCCTTCCGGCAATGTAATCGCCTCTCCTGTCCGGCGATTTTTGGCAGAAAAGGATATTTTTTCATCGTCAATCGCCCAGCCCCGCAGTACAAATTTCTTTTCTTCTGCTTCCTTTGCATCAATCGAAAAATTGATATTGTGCAATTCCCGAATCACGGTTGCACCCTTACAGTGATACAACAAAAGCTCTTGCCCGCAAGCATCCTTTGCACATACACGGAATTCATCGTCCTGCAATACCTTAAATGCAAAATCAATACAGATTGCAAGTCTTCGGTCTAAGGTAATTCCTATTTTTTTGTCTGTGCGAAAAGCAGTCGTCTGATTACTCTTACACTCTACGGACAGTTCCTTATCCACTCCCTGTCTTCTCCATATACAGGAAATAGTATATTCCTCCAGAAATTTTGCATCTGCATATCCAAGAACAACCAGCTGCCTGCTATGTCCGACACCTTTTCGAATTTTCTCATATACATATCTTTTTGATACAGCCATCTATATACTCCTTTTTTTCTTCCAAACGGATGGGCAAAACAGCAGTAACAACGGGAAGATCTCCAATCGTCCGGCCAGCATATCGACCATCAGCACATATTTGCTAAAGATTGAAAAATGACTAAAATTCTCCATCGGTCCCACCGCACTTAGACCCGGTCCGATATTGTTGAAGCATGCCGCAACCGCGGTAAAATTTGTAACCATATCCTGGTTTTCCAACGAGACAAGCAAAATCGAGCTGGCAAAAATCAATAGGAAAGTAATAAAATAAACATTGGTTGCACGAAGAATTTCATGTTCCAAAGGTTTACCCTCCACCTTAATCTTCTTTACGGAACGGGGATGAAGGTAAGAGGTAATCTCCTTAAAAAATGTCTTGACCGCAATCATAAATCTTGACACCTTGATACCACCACCCGTACTTCCTGCACAGGCACCAACAAACATCAAAATCACCAACACGGTTTTTGATGTCTCCGGCCAGAGATTAAAGTCCGTATTTGCAAATCCCGTCGTTGTCATAATTGAGCCAACCTGGAAAAAGGCATGTCGGATTGCCGTTCCTGCCGGATACATCTGCGTATTCCATAGATTGACAAAGATAATCGTTGCCGCGATAAAAATAATACAGATATAAATACGCACTTCTTCAAATCGAAGCGCATCTCTTACTTTTCCAACTACAATCAGGAAATAGAATCCAAAATTCACACCAAAGAGAATCATAAAGACGGTAACAATCCACTGCTGCGCCGGTGTTGTGCTGACGAATCCATCATTCCATATTGCAAATCCACCCGTTCCGGCTGTACCAAATGCCGTTGTGATGGCACCAAAGAAATCCATACCTGCAATAAGTAGCAAAATCATCTCTAAAACCGTCAATACAATGTATATGAGATATAGATATACCGCCGTCTGGCGCACCTTTGGAACCAGCTTACCAACGGAAGGTCCCGGGCTCTCCGCCTTCATCAAATTCATGTGGCTTCCACCTGCCATCGGGACAATTGCAAGCAAAAAAACCAATACACCCATACCACCAATCCAATGGCTGAAGCTTCGCCAAAACAGACTGCATTTTGCTAATGCTTCGATATCGGAAAGTATCGTCGCACCGGTCGTAGTAAAGCCGGAAATGGTTTCAAACAGCGCATTGGTAAAGCTTGGAATATCTCCATTGATTACAAATGGCATACACCCAATCACTGACATCACAATCCATGAAAGCGCAACCGTGACAAATCCTTCACGCACATAGAATTTCATATCCTTTGGCTTGTGGCACACGATGAGGCTTCCAAGCAATGCACTGGCAAGCGCTACCCACAAAAAAGCAGTTCCCTGACTTTCACCGCAAATAAGTGCCACCAGACATGGCAAGAGCATAAAGGCCGCCTCAAGCTCCATAATCCATCCTAAAATATATACGACAACTCCATAATTCATCTTTCTTCCCTCAAATAGTAAGAACCTTCTACTTTAATATATCCCGCACATCCTTAAATCCGGTATGCGTTGTCACTACAATGACAGAGTCTCCCTCCATAATCACATCATGACCACGTGGGATAATAATCTTCCCCTTACGATTCAGACATGCAAGCAGAAGATGTTCCTTGAGTGACAATTCCATAATCGGTTTTCCAATCACCGGTGAATTCTTCTCCACCTTAAATTCAATCGCTTCCGCCTGATTATCAAACAGGTGATACATCGTTTCGATATTGCTACCGGCACCATTTTGCAGGGCCCGCACATATGCAAGAATCTTTTCGGTCGTGATGTAACGCGGATATACCATGCTTCCAATGTCCAAGCCATCTAAAACATCATTGAAGGTACTTCGGTTAATCTTTGTTATGACCTTCGTATTGGAACATTTTTTTGCGAACAATGTAAGCAGGATATTTTCTTCATCCAAACCGGTCAGAGGTACAAAGCTATCTGTGCTCTCAATGCCCTCTTCCCGAAGAAGCGCCTCGTCCGAACCATCTCCATGCAGGATTAACGCCTTTGGCAACAAAACCGCAAGCTCTTCACATCTTGCCTTTTCCATCTCCATAATCTTGACTTCCACACCCAGAGAAGACAATTCCTTGCCAAGATAATAAGAGGTCTTTCCACCACCCACTATCATACAATTTTTTACTTTATGTGTATCAATTCCAATCTTACGGAAGAAATCCGTCGTATTAAGCGGTGTTGCAAGGAACGTCACAACATCGCCCTCCTGCATCACAAAGGAACCATCCGGAATCACCAATTTTCCTTCTCGCTCCACACCGCAAACAAGCAAATCACATTTTAACTCTGCGATGGAAGACACCTTCAGATTGTGCAGAAAATTTCCATTTGGAACCTTGAATTTTACAAGCTCTACATGACCACTTGCAAATGAATTAATACCAAGTGCAGTCGGTAAACGAAGCAATCTCGCAATCTCTCTTGCAGTCTCAAGCTCCGGATTGATAATCAAAGAAAGCCCCAATTGATTGCGCAGATAAGAAAGCTCCATACTGTAATCCGGATTGCGCACACGGGCAATCGCCGCACAATCACCAACCTTCTTTGCAATCGTACAACACAAAAGATTGAGCTCGTCGCTGTCCGTCACAGCAACCAAAACATCTGCTTCCTGAATCCCTGCTTCCATCTGTACACTGTAGCTGGCACCATTTCCCCGCACTCCCATAACGTCATAGCTCTCTGTAATTTTCTGGACCACTTCTGACCTTTGATCTACGACCGTAATATCATGATTTTCTCCGGACAATCGCTCTACTAGCGTGCTGCCAACCTTACCGCAGCCAACAATAATAATCTTCAATCCCTTTTCTTTCTTAAACGGATTTTTCATATGCTCTCCCTCTCAAAACTACTTTGCTCACGCATTCCGATAATGAACTTCGTTCATTTGCGTTCTGCAATGTAACGCCCCCTCGTCTTCGGATAACGCCCCCTCACTTCGTTCGGCGGCATGTCCTCGGTGCTATCCTATTATATGTCGCTTCGCTCCATATGAGCACCTCGTCTCGGCGGCAGGTCGTCAGAACGCATTCCGATAATGAACTTCGTTCATTTGCGTTCTGACTCATATCCATCCGGGTTCTTGCTCTGCCAATTCCATGAGTCTGCACACATATCCTCGATACCATACTGTGCTTCCCAACCAAGCTCTGCCTTTGCCAAGGATGCATCTGCATAACACCTTGCGATATCACCTGCACGTCTTGGCTTAATCTGGTACGGAATATCATGTCCGCATGCTTTACCAAATGCCTTGATGACATCCAGCACGCTATATCCGTTTCCTGTTCCAAGGTTGTATACCTTTACACCCGGATTTTCTTTTATCTTATTCAATGCCTTTACATGGCCCACCGCAAGGTCCACAACGTGAATATAATCACGCACACCTGTTCCATCCGGCGTATCATAGTCATCTCCAAATACACCCACGCACGCAAGCTTGCCAATTGCAACCTGTGCCACATATGGAAGCAAGTTGTTTGGAATACCCTTTGGATCCTCTCCAATCAAACCACTCTTGTGTGCACCGATTGGATTGAA
>JBJENA010000026.1:0-57330 GCA_051879955.1 Wujia sp. | reverse complement strand
AGGGACAGGTGCGAAGAACCATTACGCTGGCTCTTCGCGATGCAGGATTTGAAAAGCCGTATACTTTAGAGACGAAAACAGAAATAAATGGACAAGACAAGGAACAACCGGAAGCATTTACAGAGGAACCGGATGAACACCTGGCGGAGATGGAGTGGGCATTTGGATCGGAAGCTACAATCTGGATGCAGAAGCTTGCAAAGGAAACAGCACAGGAGATTGTATCCGGTAAAGAAGAACTGGATGAGCATGCACTTCGCGTGCAGACACAGTGGGGTGTTTTGGGACGATTTGATGAGAATGCATTTTGGGATTATCTGGAGATGCAGTTAGAGGAATTGCACCGGGAAGGTAAGATCGGTGATGAGCAGTTGGAACACCTGGAACACAGAATCGAGAATCGACGTGTACATGGAGAAGACAGCCTGCGACGTATTAGTCCGCATGCGCTCGAAATTCTGCATGAACACAGAATGCGGATTCGTGAGAATTTCAAGAAAATGCATCCGGAGGAATATGCCCATATGGTAGAACTTCAGAAGCACTATTATGAGGAGCTTCTCGAGAAGAATCCAAGATTGGCAGAAGCACTTCGCAAATTACATGATTCGTAATGTGATTTTACGGTTTCTTTTTGACTTTTTTTATTGAAAAAACTGGCATTTTTTTATATGATAGGGGTAGTATTTATTGGGTGATTTATGGGGGGAACTGTATGAATAAGATAAGATTGGTCGATTTGATTAGTATCGACGCTCTTCAACAGATTCAGGATGGTTTTTCAAAATACACAGGCATGGCTTCCCTGACAACGGATGCAGAGGGTGTACCGGTGACAAAGGGAAGTGGGTTTACAGAGTTTTGTATGGAATTGACCAGACAATCCAAGGAGGGGTGTCGGCATTGTGAGGAATGCGACAGGAATGGTGCATTACTGACATTACGCAATGGACACGCGACTGTTTATGACTGTCATGCAGGCTTGGTAGATTTTGCGGCTCCGATTATGTTGGAGGGTATGTTTATCGGCAGCTTTATTGGGGGACAGGTTCGAACGGACGAAGTTGATGAGGAACAGATGCGTGCAACTGCCATCCGGTATGGTATCGATCCGGAAGCGTATATCGATGCTGCAAAACAGACGAGATGTCTGAAGAAGCAGGAGATAGAAAAAGCAGCGATATTTCTCGAGGAAATTGCGGCCGGACTGTCCGGCATTGCCTATAAGAATTATAAGGCGTTGCAGGAAAGTATACGTATGGAACAGGCGGCAAAATCCCAGGCTGATTTTGTCATGGGCATGAGTGACCAGTTGGAATCTTCCATGGATGGTTGGCTGGAAATATTGCAGGATGCCGTAGCGAAGACCGACAATCCGGAGATAGGAGAACTGTTAACGCGTATCCAACAGGATGGTATGGAAGCATGTGCAACGCTTCGGGATTCCATAGACTATATTCGTATGTCGGAGAAAAAACTCGAATTACTTGAAACAGAGTATTCCTTGGACAATCTGTTGCAGGGACTACAGGATGTTCTTCGGCCTGTGGTGCAGCGAAGTCATATAGAAGTTGAGATTGTGAAGGGCTCTTGTGTATGTGGGAATCTGTTTGGCGATTCCGGACGTATCGGGCAGATGTTAAATAAGCTGATTCGAACATTGCTCGATGGCAAGCAAACCGGTACAATCCGGATCGAGGTGTCGACGAGCAGAGTTTCGTATGCCACGATGCTTACATTTTCCATCGTGGATTTCAATACCAATGTTTCACAGGAAGATGTCGACCGGTTCAAAGTGCATTTTGCAAGGACAAAGGAGCAGTTTTTTTCGAACGACGACCTTAGTTACATGTGGATGCCATTCGTAAAAACAATGTTGAGTCAGATGTCAGGAACGATGGAAGTTACGAGGGACATGGATGATTTGAAAATTGAGATTTGTTTGCCACAGTTAGCATTGTAAGGAGGATACGGATGGAATTTGATGTAAAAAAATATACAGAAGTATTTGACCGTTTTTTGCTGAATATGGCAGATATCCGGGATCCTTTTGTAGTCAATATCAAGCCGGAAGTTCGGGATCTTTGCGAGATGCTTCGTATCGGCAGGGTACAGGTAGATTTTTATGAGACATTTCAGGATGAGAAGCTTGGAAATGTAAAAAAACTGGTATTCTATGATTCACAGGATATCGATGAAACAAGGGCCTATCGTGCTCGAAAGATTTCCGGAAAAGGAAATGTTGCGGTGTATCAGGTCTTCCAGAAATTGGGAGATGAGGATTGGAGTATCGAGGAGACGGAGAAGATACAAGTGTTTGTATCTGTGCTGTTTTCGTTTCATGGGCGTGCCAGATTGAAAGAGATTGCAGAGAATCTGACATTTTACGATCAGGCACTTAAGATGCCGAATATGGCATTCTATATGCGAGCAGCATCAAAACTGCTTGCGCAGGGAAGATTACATGAGTATGGTTTGTGCTTTTTGAATTTGAAGCGATTTTCAAATGTGAATCAATGTCTGGGCAGAGAGCTCGGAACCATGGTCATGAAGAAGTACATGATGAAGCTGCAGGAAAAATTGGGAGAGGATGGAATTGTCTGCCGTGTTGGCGGTGACAATTTCCTGGTTTCATTCAGAAAAGAACAGTTTGATATTGTGAAACAGCATTTAAAAGGTGATGAGGTTACCTATAATGCGCAGACAGGGGAACGTATCAAGGTCTATGCAAGTGCCGGTTATTATCTGATTCCGGAACACATGAAAGATATTGATGCCATTGTCGAGCGGGCGCATCTTGCATGTCAGAGTGCGAAGAACAATGTGGGTAAGAAATATGTATTTTATGATGAACAGCTGATGGTGCGCAAAGACCATTTAAGTCACGTGGAAAGTGTATTTCCGGAAGCACTTGAGAATGGAGAATTTTTGGTTTATTATCAGCCCAAGGTTCGGCTCAATAGCTATAAGCTGGCAGGCGCAGAGGCATTGTGTCGGTGGAACCATCAGGGACGGCTGATTGCACCAAATGATTTTATCCCGATTTTGGAACAGACAAGTGCGATTTGCTCTCTGGATTTTTATATGCTCGAGCATGTATGCCGGGATATCCGCCGCTGGCTGAATGCAAAGCAGAATGTGGTTCGTATATCGGTGAATTTTTCACGAAGGCATATGGGAGATACCAAATTGCTGGAGCGTATCCTGTCCATTATCGATAAGTATCAGGTTCCGCATGAATTGCTGGAAATCGAGTTGACCGAGACCACAACAGATATTGAGTTTCAGGATTTGAAACAGATTGTATGTGGATTGCGGGAGCAGGGGATCGGTACTTCCGTAGACGATTTTGGTGTAGGGTATTCTTCTCTGAATCTGATTCGTCAAGTGCCTTGGGATGTAATTAAGATTGATAGGTCACTGTTGCCGGAACATGTAAATGAAAATTCTGATCAGACAATTATGTTGCAGAATCTGCTGACTATGCTGCAGGAGATGGGACTCAAATGTATTGTGGAAGGTGTGGAGACAGTTGAACAGGTAAAGCTGCTCAAGGAGAACAATTGCTATTTTGTGCAGGGATTTTATTTTGATCGTCCACTGGAAGCTGCAGAGTTTGAGCGCCGGTTGAATTTGTTGTCATAGAAATGATGGTTGCGGTTCGTTGTTTCGGATGCAGACCAAAACGAAAATCGGTAGCGCAGCTGCCGATTTTTCTATGTGGATTTTGTTCATTAAACGTGATGATAGGATAGAAAGAATGGATAAGATAGAGAGATATTACAACAAATTTAATGAAGAAAAACGGCTGAACACCAGACATGGGCAGATTGAGTATCGCATTACCATGAAATATATTCATGATTATCTAAATCTTCGTATGCAGGAACTCGGATTTGTGGATAAACATGAGCTTAGAATTCTGGATATCGGTGCGGGCACCGGAAGATATAGTGTTGCATTGTGCGAGGAAGGATATTCGGTTACGGCGGTGGAGCTGGTGCGATACAACCTTGGAATCCTAAAACAAAAAAACAGCCGGGTTCACGCGATGCAGGGAAATGCATTGAATCTGAAAAAACTGCAAGACAATACCTTTGATCTTACGTTGCTGTTTGGACCAATGTATCATTTGATGACGAGACAGGAAAAGGTACAGGCTCTTGCGGAGGCAAAACGTGTGACAAAACCGGGAGGAATCATCATGGTTGCTTATATCATGAATGAGTATGCGGTTGTGGTATATGGAATCCAGGAGAATAAGCTTCGGGAGAGCATGCAGGAACATCTTTTGGATGAGGATTTTCATACAGTGCCGGGGGAAGACAGTCTGTATGATTTTGTGCGGATGGAAGATATTGATGAATTGAATCGGGAGGTCGGATTGAAACGGGAGAAGATTCTCTCACCGGATGGTCCGGCAAATTATATAAGGCCTTTTGTTAATCAACTTGATGAAGAAAGCTACGAGCTTTTCGTGCGTTATCAGTTGAAGGTATGTGAACGACCGGATTTAATCGGGGCAGGTGCACATACAGTTGATATTTTGAGGAAAAATGAGTAAAGGACAGGGAAGCAAGATGGAACAGGGAAGCTTGCCGGAACGTTATCTGACACGTTCCGTAATCAAACATATTCGAAAATGGAATCCGAATATTGAGGTGCCGGCAGCTGTTGGAAATGATTATGCGAGAATGGATGAAATAATCAGCGCAGACGGGATGGGGGATACTCCTTGGATTGCATGGGTAAAAGCGGGAAACAATTTTGCGTGTTCCGGTGGTACAATCACGGGAGCGAGATTGACCTTGTTGTTGCCGCATGATGTCAAAGAATCCATGATTAAACAATATATGGCTGATTTTAATGCTTTCGCCGAAGAGGAAAAAATTCAGATTCTTGGAGGGCATACACAGGTATCTGACGTATTTTTACGTCCGCAGTTTTTGGTTACCATGATTGGGAAAGCCGGAAGGTATCGAACCTGTAAAAAGGCGATTCAGCCGGGGTTTGAGATTGTGATGGTCGGACAGACCGGCTGTATGGGAGCGAATTTGCTTCTTCAAAGGAAACAGGAGGATTTGCAGAAGCATTTTTCAAAGCTCTATTTGGCAGGAGCCGGAGTAGATGAGCACACATATTCCATCGCAAAAGTCGCAAAACGCATCGCAGATGCAGATTTGAATGTATGTTATCTGCATGATGGAAGCGCGGGTGGAATCTATGGAGCTTTGTGGCAGCTCGGTGTCTGGATGGACAAGGGTTTTGAAGTAAGTCACGCAGATGTGCCAATCCGTCAGGAGACGATAGAGATATGTGAATATTTCAATATCAATCCGTATCTGCTGGATGCAACCGGATGTCTGTTGCTTGTGGCAAAAGACGGTACAAGCGTGGTTTCTTTTTTACAGGAAATCGGAATAGAGGCAAGTGTCATCGGAGTTGTGACGCAGAAAAAAGAGAAGATGATTCAGGTCAATGAATTGGAGCATAGATGTCTCTCTCCTGTAAATGGGGATGAGATGCACAAGGTTTTGGGTATATAGAAAGAGAGGGAAGTTATGAGGCGTATGAAAAAACTATGGATATCGATGGTATCGATGTTATTTGTTCTTTGTTTTTGCAATATGGTTTCTTACGCAGCGGAGGAACGTTTGAAAACACCATATTTGAGTAATGCGAATGCAAAAGACGATGATGTCACAATCAAGTTTACAGAGGGTAGTGATAATCAAACGGTAGGGGGGCGCTGGACATATGCTGAGGGCAAATGGGTTTATATTCCCAAGGATGCGATCTTCGTAAAAGCAGATGGATACGAAATCTGGCGTAGTGAAAATGACCGGGAGGAGTTTGTGCTTGCAAAGGACATGAATGCGACGGAGGTTGCCAATTCTTCTAAAGTGGATGCGGATTGTAACAATGAGGTGTTCATCACTTACGTTGATAAGAATCTGGAATGGGGAAAGAAATATACATATAAGATTCGTGCATATAAGCTGGATTCCACACAAGAAGGTGGGAAAACCTATAGTTATTTTTCGGATACAGAAACGGTAAGATTGTATGTGCGTGGAAGTCAGAATCCGGAATTCTACGGGATAGAGACTTATTTAAATGCAGTGAGACTTTTGATTCCGCATGCCGGAAGTGATGTGTTTTTTGATAATGATGGAAAAGAGGATGATGATGATTATTTTTCTCGCTGGTATCCAAACAGTCTTTCCAAATATACCGGTATTGAAATCTGGAGAAAGCAGGAGGGTGTCGAGAGTTCATACAGAAAAATCAAGACTGTAAAGGCAGGACCGTATGTGGTAATCGGTGGAGATGGTTATGCAGTTTTGGATGAGAATTTGAAATGGGGAGCGACCTATTCATATCGAATTCGAAGCTATCGCGTGGATGCGGAAGCACCGGGTGGAAAATGGTATAGTGAGTTTGTTACTCCTAAAGATGCGACCGGAACTGTCACAATAAAAAAAGTGCAGGTTGGAAAATTGCGTACAGTCGGAAAGAAAAATGCAGTTTCTATCATGTGGGATGAGTTAGTTAATGATGAGATTGCAGGGTATGTGATTTACCGTGCAAACAGCCTGAATGGCTCCTACAAGAGAATCGCAAAGATGGGAATTAATAATAGCTACTCTACATTTGACGGAAAAAAGACAAAGAATTATTTCCTTTATACCGATACAAAGCTGAGTGCATCAAAGAGATATTACTACAAGGTTGCAGCATATACAAAAGCGGATTCTGAGGAAAAAGGGGATGTAACGATTCTTTCTTTGAAATCACCGGGCGCATCCGGAAAACCAAATGCGAAATATAAAGAGGGTACGATTCCGGAGCTTGCAGACCCGGGATTGAGTGCGGTCAAGATAAAGTCTGTATCGAATCCTTCCGGTGGCAAAATCAAGCTTTCATGGGGAAAGGTTGCAAACGCAAAGGGATATGTCATCTACGTTTCGGACCGGAAAGATGGAGTATATGAGGAAGTCAAAGTCATAAAGAATGCAAAGACCTGTTCTGCAACTTTAAAAGCAGAAAAGGGAAAGACCTATTATTACAAGGTTGCAGCTTATGCAATGGTGGCAAAACAGAGAGTTTGTGGTGAGGAATCTTCGGCAAAGAAGGTTACCTGTAAGAAGTAATTCGGAAAGGATGGATGAGATATGAGAATACAGTGTAAAAAATTTCTTTCTATGTTGCTCGTTTTCGTTTTGCTACTCTCTTATGCGCCGAAGACGCATGCTGCACCGAAGCCGGTATCGACCACAACCTATTCAAGTGGAGCCGGAAGTGCAAAACTTTTTAAAGTAGAAAATGGATATGAGCGTGTAGAATGGATCGATAGTGGACGGTATTTGATAATCGAAAAATACAATGAAAAATTCAAAATCGTATCTGCGAAGAAGATAAAAGCCGCTACGATTATGCCTAAGGGATGCACCACAAAAAAGATGAAGTTTGGTGGTGTCTATGAAGGAAAAAAATACAATTTTGTCGTAACAGGACAGCAAAATCCAAAACAAAATGATAAATTGGCAACCATCCGCGTTACCAAGTTTGACAAGAAATGGAAGAAAAAAGGTGCTTGTGACCTAAGTAATCAAAAATACGGAAACAATCTGCTTGGAATAGAAGTCTATAATCCGTTTGATTTTGGTGTTGTCGAAATGGAAGAATTAGATGGCAATTTATGGATTTCAACCGGTAGAACGGGATATGCCGCAGGAGATGGATTGCATCACCAGGGAAAGTTAAATATCATCATTCGTCAGTCGGATATGAAATATCTGGGAAGTAGTGGGGATTTTTTCCACTCCTTTGATCAATACTTGAAGGTGTGCAACGGTAAGATGTATCAGCTTGAAGATTCAGAGGGTTCCAGAGGTGCTTATGTTAGTGAACAGGATCCAAAAGAGTTTGTGGGTGGATGGACGCACAACTGGTTTGCCGGAGCCGGACTTGACGAAACGGGAAACCGTTATAAGGTGAAAGAGGTATTTCCGTATTTTGAGATGAAAAGACCCGGATCATCGTCCTATGGTACTTATGCAAGCACGGGGGGACTTGAGGCCTCGGACACACAGGGAAGATTGCTTTGTGTTGGAAATTCTGTCAATCAGGAAAATGTAAAGGTGACAACAAAGAAGGTAAAAAAGGACGATGGCTCCGGGGAAACAGATACGGTATCATCGTGTGATGCATCTTCTCTGAATAAAAATGTCTGGATTCGTTCTACGACAACGGATCTAAAAAACACAACCGGACATCTTCTGACAGCATATGAGGATGGTGGTGAGTTAAACGCAGGTGTACCAAAGATTGCGAAGGTCAATGACAATAAGTTCCTGGTAATCTGGAAGGTGGAGGGTACATCACTCATTCCGAAATACAAATATCGGGCAGACAGGGATGTATTGAACTATGTGTATGTGGATGCGACGGGACAGGCCATTTCAAAGACGTATATGATGTATGGATTTTTGTCTTCCGTGGATCCAATCAATGATGGCAAAGGAAACATTGTCTGGTATGCAACCAATAACAGTGCACCGATTTTCTACAAAATCAATACGTCAGGTGCCTATTCTGTGAGTTATTCGGGCATAAAAAAGGTTGGGACCAAGGTGACAGATACGAATTCGGGGCTTACCTATCAGGTGATTCAATCAAACTCGACAATACCAGAGGTGGCGGTTGTATCCTATAAGAAGCCGAAGGGGATGGAGATCGAGCCAAACTATAGCATTTGGGGTTGGTATTACGGAAGTGGAAATGTAAACATACCGGATATGTACTATATTGAAGGAATCGGATACCGGGTGACAACCATAAAAGCAAATGTATTTCGTGGTCAAACAGAGATTCAAAGCGTGGATATTGGAGAGAATGTCACAACCATCGAAAAAGATGCCTTTTTGCAATGCAGTAAATTGAAAACTGTCAATATCTATAGCCAAAGCTTAAAAATTGTCGGACAAAACGCATGGAAGGGTATCGCTGCCGATGCAACGATATATGTGCCGAAGAGCTGTATATCAAAATATAGGAAATTGATGAAAAATAAATACACCGGTGTGATCAAAACACACTAAAATTTGTTAAAATTGCCTTATGAAATTATAAGAAAATTGTGTTAAAATTACTCTAAACGAGTGGCAAAAATTGCGTAAATCCAGTTTTTGTCACTCGTTTTTATTTGAACTGGGAGAGGAAAATTATGATGTATAAAAAAGGTGAATATGTTATCTATGGTTCAAAAGGAGTATGTCAGGTTGGGGATGTTACCACACTAAATCTCAATAATGTTCCCAAGGATAGAGAGTATTATGTACTTTTTCCAAAGAATAATGGAGGTACAATATATGTTCCGGTAGATGTTGCAAGTACTAAAATGAGGAAAATCATAACAAAAGAAGAAGCTTTTCATTTGATTGAAAGTATTCCTGAAATAGAGCCAATAGAGATAAGTAATGAGAAGAAGTTAGAGGAAAGGTACAAAATATGCATTCGTTCGAATGAGTGTATAGAATGGATACGTTTAATTAAGTGTATTTATGGTAGGAAGCAGCTTAGACTTTCAGAAGGTAAAAAAATGACTGCCATAGATGAAAAATATATGCATATGGCAGAAGATGCATTGTACTTAGAACTTGGAACGGCTCTGAATTTGCAAAAGGAGCAGGTTTTAGAGTACATCATAAAAGAAATAGAGGAGAGTGCTTGAGATGAAAGAATTAGACTTAGGAACCGGAAACATTAGTAATCTTGTAAAAAGATTCTCAGTACCATGCGTAATTAGTATGGTGGTAGCTGCGCTTTATAACATCGTGGATCAGATATTTATAGGTTGGAGTAAAGCAGGGGCATATGGAAATGCTGCTACCAATATTGTATATCCATTTACGGTGCTTGCTTTGGGACTGGCTTTATTAATAGGAGACGGAGCTGCAGCTGGGTTTAGTATTGCTTTGGGTAGTGGTAATAAAAAACAGGCGAATAAAAATATAGGTAACGGACTGGTTATATTGGTTATGACAGCGATTATTCTTTGCTTCTTGGGATTTTGCTTTAGAGTGCAGATATTGGGAATGTTTGGTGGAAATCCGGAAGAAGCAGAATGCTACCAGTATGCAACTGAATATTTCAAGATAATTTGTGCCGGAATTCCGTTTTATATGATTGGACAGGGATTAAATGGTTCCATTAGAGCAGATGGTTCACCGAAGTATGCAATGGCGTGTACACTGGCAGGTGCTATTACGAATTTAATCTTTGATCCTGTATTTATATTTGGTTTGGAGATGGGAGTAAAAGGTGCGGCTATCGCTACCATTATGGGACAAATACTTACTTTTGCAATGAGTGTTTTTTATTTAACAAGAGCAAAAAAATTCAATATTGACAGAGATTCAATTAGCCCGGAAGGTCATACAATCGGTCGGATTGTATCAGTTGGAATGGCTTCTTTAATCGTCCAATTATCGATTGTGATTATCATTGCGGTGAATAATAATCTTCTTACAAAGTATGGTTACAATACTTATGCAAGTACCGGCGTGGCATTTGGTGCAGTAATACCTCTTGCAGTTGTTGGAATTGTAATGAAGGTATTTGGTATTGTTATATCAATCGTAATTGGAATCAGCTTGGGAGGACAACCGATTATTGGATATAACATGGGAGCTGGTAATACGGAGCGTGTGAAGAAAACCATACAACTGATAACAAAGTTAGTAGTATTGGTTGGTACTATTTCTTTTTTGATTTTTGAAATTATTCCTGATGCAATTATCTTTTTATTTGGAAGTCATAATACTGTGGAATATATGGAATATGCAAGATTGTGTATTAGAATTTTCTTAGGTGGGATTATTCTTACCTGTTATATAAAGTCAGCGGCAATTATTCTTCAATCAATGGGTAACAGTGTAAAGTCCACAGTGCTTGCTTTGCTAAGAGATGTAATTGTATTTGTGCCGGTTTCTGTATTAATTGCGATTATTTCAAAGAGTATAGTGACAATGCTCTGGGCAGCTGTGATTTCAGATGTTATATCTGCTATAGTTGGATTTATATTTGTTCAGTCTGAAATTCGAAAATACGAAAGGAAGAATGATTCTATTTGAAGTCGTTGGTTATAATTATATGTTCAAATGGAGAGCGGATTTGACAGCCGGCTATTAGAATATTATGATGATAGCAATATGCTGAAGGTATACCCGGAATAGATGATACTGGAAAACAGAAAGGAAATAATATGACAATTATTCAGGAAAAATTATTTGCATTGCAGGATTTGAAGTATAAGGATTTTCATGCAAAGCTGGTGCCGACCATGAATCCAGACCGGATTATCGGCGTGCGTACACCGGCGTTGAAAAAAGTTGTGAAAGAGATTAGCAAGGAAGATTGTGTTGAGGAGTTTTTGAATGCACTTCCCCATCAATACTACGAGGAAGACAACGTTCATGGAGGACTTTTGAATCTGCGATATAAGGATATTCATGAAATGTTGGGACGTCTCGATGTGTTTCTTCCATATGTGGATAATTGGGCGACCTGTGATGGCCTGTCACCGAAGTTGTTTCGAAAATATCCGGAGCTTGTTTTCGAGAAGGTGCAGGAGTGGATCAAAAGAGATGAAACCTATGTCAGAAGATTTGCCATCAAGACGCTGATGGATTTTTACATGGAAGACGAGTTTCGTCCGGAACATCTGCAGATGGTTGCTGAAAGTTGCAATGACGAATATTATGTGAAGATGATGGTGGCATGGTACTTTAGCGTGGCGCTTGTGAAGCAATATGACAGTGCGATATCTTACATAGAATCCTACAAGCTCGAGCCGTGGACACACAACAAATCCATCCAAAAAGCAGTGGAGTCCTTCCGTGTTTCCGATGAAAAAAAAGCATATCTCAAAACCTTTCGTGTAAAAAAGACAAGGAAATAATCAAATACGACCGATTTTGTTGCCTTGCAGTCCAAATTGTTGTAAAATATAAGGGATTGCAGGGCTATTTTTGTGCCCGGAAAGAAGCAGACATAATAAGGAGGAGGACAGATGCAGTCACCAAAAAAAGTGTTTTATGAGAATCAGGCTCGTACAATTATAAATAAGATGAAAGCAAGGAAGATGGATGCTTATTATTGTGAGGATGTGAAGGCCGCGCAGGATAAGCTTTTGGAGTTGCTTGGCGATGGTTGTAAAAGTGTTGCATATGGAGGCTCCATGACGATTGACGAACATGGATTCAAGGATGTGATTGTGAAGGCAGGACATGATTTGATTGTCAGAGAAGATTACAAGACCGAAGAAGAAATGAAAGAATGCAAGGCGAAAACCATCAATGCAGATTTCTTCCTAATGAGTAGCAACGCGATTACTCTGGATGGAGAGTTGGTCAATATTGATGGAAGGGGTAACAGACTTTCCTATATGATTTATGGTCCGGAGCAGGTTATCATCCTTGCAGGTATGAATAAGATTGTGACAGATGTGGAAGAAGGTATACGTCGTGTGCGCAACATGGCAGCGCCTCCAAACACAGTGAGACTACAAAGAGATACACCGTGTGCAGTCAATGGACAATGTGCAGATTGTTTGACAAACAGCATATGCAGTCAGATTGTTATAACACGCACCTCTATGATTCCACAGAGAATCAAAGTGATTTTGATAGGAGAAACGCTGGGATATTAATACATACAGAAAAAATGGGGGATTGACGTATGAAGGACAAGATTTTATTAGCAGGTACACAGGATGCAATCATGGATGATTTTTTTTTCCATACGGGAACAGCATTTTCATGTCTGACAACTTCGAATCGAATCAATGATATCCAGGGACATATTGCGCTGTTTGAGCCTGACGTGTTTGTATATTGTCTGGGCAAGGACACAGCAGAGGACGCAGATGCGATTGCATTGGTCAGCCGATGCTTTCGCGAAATCGGAAAATCAGAGGACAAGATTGTGGTGCTGATTGGAGATAAGTACCAGTTAGAGGCATTAAATGAAGATATCTTGAATTCCACAGAGCTGCAACTTGTGAAACCGATTTCCATCAAGAAGATACAGCTTCAGATTGAACATTTACTGGAAGATAAGCGGATAGAACGAGAAGTACGTCAAAGAGAAATGGAACGTGCGAAGGCGGAAGCTGACCGCAATCGAAAAAAGCATATTCTGGTTATTGATGATGATCCGACGATGCTTCGAACCATCAAGCTTTATCTGGAAGAAAAATATGTTGTTGCAACGGCTCCTTCTGGTAAGTTCGGACTCAAGTTCCTTTCACAAAAACCGACGGACCTTGTGTTGCTTGACTATGAGATGCCGGAAATGAGTGGCCCGGAAGTGTTCAAGCAAATCAAGGAGGATGAAAAGACAAGTCAGATACCGGTTGTTTTTCTAACGGGTATTTCAGATAGTTCCAAAATCAAAACGGTATTATCGATGCAACCGCAGGGATATCTGCTAAAACCGGTAGACCATGACCGGTTGTATCAGACCCTGGATGATTTGCTGAATTAACGGAGGGTGTATATGAATAAAGATGAACGAATCATAGAGGACGATGAAGATGTCCTCTTAACCGATTTGATGAGTGTGGAGGAGTTGACAAAGATTCAGGAGACTTTCTCCAACATGGCGCGTGTAGCATCTATTGTCGTGGATATTGATGGACATCCGATTACAGAAGGCAGCAACTTTTCAAGCTTTTGTACGGATTATTGCAGGGCAACTCCGGAGGGCAGGAGAAGATGTGAAAATTGTGATAAGATGGGCATGAATCTCTCTTTCGAACACAAGAAACCGATTCATTACTATTGCCATGCAAAGCTTGTCGATTTTGCAGCACCGATTTTGTTAAGAGGAAGAATTATTGGTGGTATCATCGGCGGACAGGTGTTGGCAGAGGAACCGGATCTGGAATCCATGCGACAGACAGCGCGAGAAATTGGTGTGGATGAGGAAGCATTTGTAGAGGCTGCCCAACAGACAAATATCATTCCGATTCAGGCGATTGAACGATGTACGAACTTTATCTATGAATTTGCGGATATGCTCTCTGATATGGCGTACCGGACCTATATTGCAAAGAAAGAGGGTGAGTCTGCGCTCAAAGCTGCAACTGCAAAGACTGATTTTCTTGCAAATATGAGTCATGAAATTCGTACACCGATGAATGCGATTATCGGTATGTCGCAGCTTGCACTTCGTGAAGCTATGTCCAAGAAGGCAAGAGCCAATATCAATCAGGTGGTAACTTCTGCGAACATGCTGCTTACAATTATCAATGATATCCTGGATTATTCCAAGTTGGATGCAGGTAAGATGTCCATTTTACCGGTGGAATATGAGCCGGTGAGTCTGGTAAAAGAAGTGGTGGATATTGTAGCAAATCGTATAGGCGTCAAGCAGTTGGAGTTGGTGGTGGATATGGATCCGAGTATTCCTTCGACGCTACGGGGAGACGACATTCGTATCAAGCAGATTATTGTGAATCTGGTGAACAATGCGATTAAATTCACACAGACCGGTCAGGTACTGATGTCGTTGAAGAAAAAGCAACTGGCAACAGATAAAATCGCTTTGTGTGTGGCAGTTCAGGACACAGGAATCGGTATAAAAAAAGAGCACATCGGAAAGCTCTTTAATTCTTTTGAGCAGGTAGATAGCAAACGAAATCGAAAGATTGAGGGAACCGGACTTGGGCTTGCGATTGTAAATAATCTGGTGCAGGAGATGAATGGAACGATTGATGTGAAAAGCGAGTATGGAAAGGGAAGTGCCTTCTATTTCGAGATTCCGCAGGATGTCGTACAGGATACCAGAAGTGTGGAACCGCTTGCGGATTGTCCGACAGTTTTGGGATATATGGAAAATCCATATGTAAAAAAACAGCTTGAAAAAGATATGACATTGCTAGGGGCACAGTATATGACTGTGACACAGGAATTGCTGTATTCGATTGTAAATCAGGGTGAGATTGATTTTGTGTTCGCGGAGGAAAGTTTAGTCACGAAGGAACTGATTGATACCATCAATCATGTGGCGCAAACGAATTCGATTAAACTGGTAGTCATTGAAGCGCTTGACAGCAATCGCTACACCGCAGATGACAATCTGATTGTCATGCATAAACCAATCTGCATCTACAATCTTTTTGCCGTGCTTCAAAATATGAGCATGGAGACAGAACGTTTGGATGCTAAGGAGGATGAACTCAATTTTGAGCTTCCCGGTGTTCGTGCATTGGTTGTAGATGACAATGAAGTCAATCTGACAGTTGCGGCAGGTTTGATGGAACCATTCCACATGGAGCTCGACACAGCAACGAGCGGTATGGAAGCGGTAAAAATGGTTGGCGAAAAGCAATATGACATTATCTTTATGGATCATATGATGCCGGAGGTGGACGGTATTGAAACGACACATATGATTCGGGATTTGAGTGATGCTTATAAGCAGATTCCAATCATTGCCTTGACAGCAAATGCAGTGTCCGGAAGTCGTGAGATGTATTTAAAAGAAGGTCTCAATGATTTTGTGCCAAAACCGATAGAACTTGGCGTGTTGATTGAAACATTGAAAAAATGGATTCCGGAGGATAAAATCAAACCTTTGGACGCTGACGCAATGGCGGCAAATGCAACACAGAGTGCAGGGGAAGGTATTGAAAGCCTAACCTTCCTGGATACTTCCTATGCGCTGAATCTTTTGAAATCTGAGACCTTATATTGGAAGGTATTGAAGGATTACTACAATATGATTGATCACAAGATTGCAAAGATTAAGGATTGCGAGCTCAAGGAAGAAATCGGAACCTATATTGTGGAAGTTCATGCATTAAAGAGCTCTTCCAAACAGATTGGTGCATTATCCTTATCCAAGAAAGCGGAATATCTGGAAAGTGTGGGAAATCGTCATGACCTAAAGATTATCCATGAGCTGACCGACGAAATGCTTTTGGAATATCGCAACCTTCGAAACGCACTTGCTCCATATTTTGTGGAAGTAGATACAAAGATAGAAACAGAGTTTACAGATAATGTGGACATTTCCGTGATTCGGGATTTGATAGGAAAAATGCGCGTAGCCATCGATGATTTGGATCTCGACAGTGTCGAACAGCTGTTAGAGAGTGGCACAACCTATCGCAAGGAAGACGAACAGCGAATCTCTGAATTAAAAGAAGTCGTTTGGAATATGGATATTGACGCCTGCCTTGCCATTCTGGATGATTGGGAGAAATCATTATGAAAAGTAGCAGGCAAAGATTGACATTTTTATGTGTAGATAGTAGCATAGAACATAGGAGAAATTTTGGAAAAACTATATTTATTTAGGGAGGAACACGAATGACAGAACATGTAAAATTATGGAAATCACTTAGAATGAAAATTATCGGTGCGGTATTTATCATGGTACTTTTGACCGGTGTCATGTTTATGGTGATTTTTATTCCGAATATCAAGGATACTCTGAATCAAAATACAAAGAGCTATATGGAAGATACCGCTCACGCGTATGGTTCTATGATTGAGGAAAATATCATCAAATTTGGGGCGGAAAGTGCTCTGGATTCTAAAACCCTGGATGAAAAGCTTGCAGGAGTTAAAATCAATGATTTGAAGAGTAGCTACATTTATGTAGTGGATCCAAGCGGAACGATGTTGTATCATCCGACACCGGAAAAGATTGGTCAGCCGGTAGAAAATGAAGCGGTAAAGAAGACTGTTGCGAAGATTCAGAAAAAAGAAAAGGTTGTCAATGAGGTTATCGAATACAAGTTCAAGGGCGTCATGAAAAGCGCAGGTATCTATGTAGATGAAGCACAAACCTTCATCCTTGTAGTAACCGCAGATAAGGACGAGGTCATGAAGCCTTTGACAAAGGTTGTAAAAAGAGGTGTGATTGGATTGGCAATCATCATTGTGATTGCAACGATTATTTGTGTACAGATTGCGGTGATCATTGTTCGCCCAATCAATCGTATCGCAGGGGTAACCAACGAACTTAGCGGGATGAATTTTGCTGAGTATCCTGCCATGAGCAAGCTTTTGACACGTGAGGATGAAATCGGGCTTATGGCACATGCATTGGAGCATCTGCGACAGGAGCTTGTAAATGCATTCTCCGCCATTAAGCTTAAGAGTGACAGTGTGATGAATGCGGCAACTGCATTGACAAATGACGCTTCTGAGACAAGTACCACGATGTCACAGGTGGAAAATGCAGTCAACGATATTGCAGATGGCGCTGCTTCTCAGGCAGATGAGACACAGAGAGCAACGGAAAGCATCCTGTTGATGGGAACTATGGTTGAGCAGACAAATCAGGAAGTAGAAAGATTGCTTGATTTTGCAAATGATATGAAGGCTTCTACCGAGCAGGCAAAGCTTGTCTTGCGTGAATTAGACAATATCAATCGTACGGCAGAGGAATATATCGATGTGATTTCTGCACAGACAGATACAACCAATGAGTCTGCGATTCAGATTAGTGAGGCTACAAAGCTTATCACGGCCATTGCAGAAGAGACAAACCTGCTCTCTTTGAATGCAAGTATCGAGGCGGCAAGAGCAGGTGAGCAGGGTCGAGGTTTTGCAGTTGTTGCAGCGGAGATTCAAAAGCTTGCAGAGCAGTCCAACGAATCCGCACATCAGATTGAGACCATTCTTCAGCAGTTGTTGGAGGATTCTGAGCAGGCGGTAGAAACCATGCATCAGGTAAAGAGTGTTATGCTTGAGCAGAGTGAGCATGTCGAAGAAACCGATCGCGCATTTAATGAGATTGCATCCGGCGTGGAGGAAAGTATTACAGGCATTAACTCAATTGCAAACAGAACCAAGGAACTTGATGATGCCAGAGTCTCTATCGTAGATGTCGTACAGAACCTGACAGCCATTGCAGAGGAAAATGCGGCAGGTACAGAACAGACTTCTGCATCCGCATCCGCTGTGTCTGCAATTGTGGAGGATATCTCCGGTAAGTCAGAAAGCCTGACACAGATTGCTCAGGAATTAGATGAGGGAATCAGCCAGTTCCGTTTCTAAGTCATCTTGACAAGAATTAGGAAAACAGATATAATCTCGCATGTAAATGCTATCGAGTGGGAGATAAAAAAGTATGGAGGGTGAAAAATGAGCGAAGCAAGAAGAACACGAAGAATTCAATTGATTGCAATGATGCTGATTGGATGCTTGTTCTTTGCATTTGTAAATGCAAAGGCAGATGCACCATTGGATGCAAGAACATTGAAGATGAACGGTACTTACTCCGGTGATCAGTGGATTACGGAGATGGATGAGGAGGGAGTATGCTATAAAGTAGTGATTCCTTCAGACGGTTTGTTTGAGATGAAGATTATGTCCTATTGTGATAAGAACTTAGGATATAAGCTTTTTAATTCTGATTTGTCAGCAAATTATGAATTTACAAGCTGTGATGATTATGTAAAGGCAGGAAGTGAAACAAATCCTTCCACTAATTCTGCTTCAAAGGTGCTTTCAAAGGGTACCTATTACCTGAAACTTTCAGGCGCTGTTGGGCGTTTCAAGATTTGGGCGAAGTTTACAAAGTACGGAGTAAATGACAAGGGTGCAAATTCTTATGATTCTCCTTATAAGTACACACTCAAGAAGCAGATTGTCGGTGGTTTGACAGAGACAGATACAGAGGATTGGTATCGTATCAAGATTCCTGCAAACGGACAGTTTACATTGAAGCTTAAGAGCTATGTAGATAACAATCTCAAATACGCACTTTATTCATACGATATGTCTAAGACCATATTTGATGAGTACCTGAGTGGAGGAAAGCCAAAGGCTCCAAAGACAATTAATAAGGATATTGTATTACGTAAGGGTACATATTTCTTGAAAATTTACGGTGATAAGGGTAAATACGTGATGACATTCTCAAAGAAGAATGTTGTAAAGACTCCTTCAGTAAATATCAGAGCAAAGAAGGGTGAACGCTATATCACTGTCAAGACAGTTAAGAGTGCAAAGGTCATCGTAAAGTACAATGGTAAAGCCTGGACACAGACAAGTAGTTCTTATAATGGACAAGCTTCTTTTCGTGTAAGTAATCCTTTGAAGAAAGGAAGAAAGATTACCGTTATCGTAACTAAGACCGGATTTAAGAAAGCGACAAAGACTTTTACAGTTCAATAACAAAACAACAGCCTCTTGACATTTCGTCAGGAGGTTGTTTTTTTATTTTTAGAGATGAGGTAGAAACTATGCTTCAATATTGGAATTCACCGTTTGGACTCGTTGACATGTATGTATTATTTATGTCGGTGGGACTTTTAGCTGCCATCCTCCTGCAGGTGGTGGTTTTGAAAACGAAGATGAAAAAATGGCGGTATCTATGGTTTGTCATAAGCTTTGGAATCGTGACATACATCGGACAGTACCTTTCTGTGATCGTACGTGCAATGAATAATGGTGCTTTGCATGGTGAGGTGAATCTGTGGACAAGTATTAAGGATAGGATGGGGTCTCATTATCTTGGATATGTTCTTGCCTATGCCTGTTTGTTTTACGCGGCTGCCTGGTTTGTGCGAGAATTTTTGGATGCGTTTTTTCACTTTCGAATCTGTGAAAATGATGGATTGAAAGAGGTGCGGGAATGGATGTCCATCGGTCTTTTGGTGCAGCATATTGCGAACCGATTGGCATGTTTATGCAGGGGCTGTTGTTATGGTATCCCTTATGAGGGTCCGTTGGCGTTATCCCTACACTACAATGAAGATTTGAATTATACGGTATTTCCATGTCAGATAGTAGAAATTGCAGGCATGGTGATAACCTTAATTGTAGTACTTTTGAAAATAAAAAAACACAAGTCTTTTTATACAACGGTGTTGCGGGGATTTGGAATTACGTTTTTGGTTGCAGAGTTTGTTACGGAAAATCCAACTGCCCATAAAATTGGTGGTATGACATATATACAGTTCATGTCTATCATATTGATTCTTGTGAGTTTGTTTATGAATCGAAAGAAAGAGGAGTCCGTTCAGGATGAATAGCTATCAAAAGAAAATTTTAGATGTGCAGAGATTTTATCCGGGAACGGCTGTAGGAAATATCGGAGGGATTTTAGATCTCGAGGTCTCACTTTCTTATGAGGAAATCTGTGAAATCCTACAGGAAATTGTGAAAAGTACAACGGCTTTGCGTCTGCGTTTGTCGTCTGACTTTGAAATGTATGAATATCAGGCAGATACCTATCAGTTTGATAAAGTGAGTGTGGATGGCGGGTATGAAGAAGCTTTGGAATTTGCAAAACAGTGTATGTCGATACCTTTTGCTTCGATGGTCGATTCGGATTTGTATGATTTGAAGGTAATTCAATATGAGGCTGGGAAACGGTCAATGATTTTGCTGAAAATGCATCATTTGATTGGAGATGGTGTGACGGTTTCTGCGATTTGTAATCTGTTTGGGATGGGATATGACAAACGGATGTGCGGAGAACCATTTGCATGTCCGGATTATTCCGCACAATATCCTGTTTTGCCGGAAAAGAAAGAAGCACAGGCAAAGGCGTATTTTGAAGAAAAGCTTTCCGGCTATGAACCAATCAAGCTTTCAGAGAAGGAAAGTGCGGACTGCAAGGCGGGAAAATGCACATTTACCGTCGAAACAATACGAAAGAATCGAATTGTCGATTTGTTGTCGGCATTATATACTTATATGCGTACAGTGACGGATTCGAACAAAATTGTGATTGGATTTGTCCTGGCGAATCGAAAGAAAAGTGATCTTGATAAGGTAGGCATGTATGCAAATACCCTGCCTTTGGTGCTTGATTTTGAGGGTGAAACCTGTGAAGAGTTGCAACAGGAAATTAGCAGCGAGGTTATGCAGCTTCTTCGATATTCGGCATATTCCATGGATGACCGGGGACTGTATGATCTTTCCTTTACCTATCGATTAGAGGAGTATATCCCGTCTTCCCATATTGGAACGGGACTTGAGATTTTTAGTGGGTGCGTTGACGCGCCGATTCGAATCTCTGCATCTGAAAAACAAGGAAAAGTGATAGTGGATATCTTCTATCAGGAAGCGGTATTTTCAAGGGATTATATTGAAAATATGGGACGGTCGCTGATGATGCTCATGGACCGGATGGAAACTGCAAGCAGGATGTCAGAATTAGAAGTTTTGACCGAGCGGGATAAGCAGATGTACCGCGTGTTAAATGATACGCAAAGCGCGTGTGCGTACACAGATTTGATGGATGTGTTTGCAGGTCATGTTTCATCCGATCAGACGCTTATCTGGAAGGATGGCAGCTTAACGGGAAAAGAGCTGCAAACACGTTGCAGAAAGATAGCAGGGCTTATTCAAAATCAAAATGCCAAGCGGGTAGGACTTCGGATGAAGCGTTCGCATGAGATGATAGAAGCAGCTGTGGGGGCTTTGATGGCAGGAGCTGCCTTTATGGTGATATCCGATCAGATTGCGGATATGGGAAAGTATTGCGACTTGATTCTGGACGAAAAGCAGGTGCGAGACCTGTATCAGAGTGATGATACGTTTATTGCACCCAAATATCAGCCGGATGCACCGGCTTATCTCATATGCACATCCGGTACGACCGGAAAGCCAAAGTGTATTGCAATCAGTCGCAAATCCATCCTTCTTCGATTGGAGTGGGCGCATCGAAAATATGGCCTGGATGGAACGATTTTGCAGAAAACGGTGAATACCTTTGATGTGTCCGTATGGGAGATGTTGAGCGTGCTCTATGGTGCAAGGCTTTGTCTTTTGGAGGATGGAGAGGAGAAGCTTCCGGACCGTATCACGCAAGCGATTCTTACCTATCAGATAGAGAAAATACATTTTGTTCCATCTATGTTGCGTCGGTTCCTGCGTTTTGTTAAGACAAAGCAAATGGAGCTTCCTTCGTTGAAAAAGGTCTTTGCGAGTGGAGAGAAGCTCGAAAGGGATCTGGTGGAGTCGTTTTACTCGGTGTTTGAAGATTGCGAGCTCATCAATCTGTATGGTCCGGCAGAGTGCAGTATCGATGTTACAGCATATGAGTGTTCAAAGAGTGAAAAACATTTGGATATTCCGATTGGTACACCGGTTGATTGTACACAGATTTTGATATTAAATCAAAAGCACCAATGTCTTCCGGTTGGGGTACCGGGAGAGATCTGTATTTTGGGAGATTTGGTAGGGGCTTATTATCCGGAGGATGAGACCGACAGGTTTTTTTTCTTGCATGGAAAAAAGGCATATAAAACCGGAGATATCGGAATGCTTGGATTTGATGGGCAGATTTACATTCAGGGCAGAAAAGATCAGGAAATAAAGATACGTGGTATGCGCGTTAACTTGTCTGAAATCGGGAGAGTCTTACGAAATATGGAAGGTATTCGTGACGTAGTAATCGGACGAGAGGGGAATCGATTGGTTTGCTTCTATGTGGGAGACGCCTCTGTAAGAAATATGCAAAGAGTGATTTCAAAGCAAATTTCTGCTTATGCGGTACCTTCTTTATTTTGTCAGGTAGACCAGATTCCTTTGAATGCAAATGGAAAAGCGGATGTGAAGCAGTTGCTTGCGCAGCGAAACGTGGACACAGACGTTAAGGAAACGTGTCAGCAGGATACAGAAGAAATGAATGAATTACAGGAAAAAATCTATCATGCAGTTCGTCCATATGTGCAACTTGGGTTAGATGATAACCTGTTTGAAGCAGGGCTTGATTCCATAAGTGTGCTGGATATTGTGTGCGATTTACAGGAACAGGGGTGTTCTGTGGATTTTGGTGACTTCTATGAAAATCTTACGATTCGCAATATCGCAGAAAAGATAAAAGAGAGTACCTATTATACATATTTGAAGAAAACACAAGGAGATACCTTGCTTATCTGCGTTCCTTATGCAGCAGGCGAACCGCAGAATTTCAGTGCATTTGCAGAAAAATGTGCTTGCGATGTCATCGGCATTTATACCTCCTCCTATGAGGAGAATCAGTCAGTAGAGGATATCGCTCATAGGCTTTGCAAGGCATTGCCGGTAGATATGTATCAGCATGTCTATGTATATGGCCATTGTGTGGGAGCCATGTTGGCGATGGAAATCGCTACACAGATATCAGAAATAGTAAAAGGTTTGATATTGGTGTCACCATCTATTCGATCCTTGCATGCAGTTAGAAAGTCCAATCCCTGGAGAAAGATTGGGGATGCATGGATTGCGCGTGTGTTACGGCTGGCAGGAGGTGGCGAAAACTATACAGAAAATGTCTTGAGCAGATTTCGCAGGGATACGGATCGCTTTTTTGCTTATTCGCCATCCAATATCACGATTGGGGAAATGTGTAAAGTAGTCGTGGTATATGGAAGTAGGGATTTGTTTACGATTTCAAGAAAAAAGATAACAAAGCAGATTCAACAGCTTATTGGAAAGGAAGTTGTCGTTGAGTATATAAAGGATGCAAAGCACTTTCTAAATGAGGAAGACCCTGACAGATTGTATCACGTGATAAAAAGTACAATTAAAAAAATATAGGCTGGAATAATTCATAACGTAACTGGAGGACTAAAAAATGAAAAAACGGTATCTGATTTTGACTACTTTGCTTGTAGTGTTTGCGTCGCTATTTGCTTCTTGGACACTGTATGCAGCATCAAAGACAGCAAATACGATTCCTACCATGACAGAAGAAATCAGTATGTACCGAGGAGAAAGCAGATATGTATATATTACGAATCTGGGAGGCAAATCAAAATGTTCGGTGACATCAAACAATAAATATGTGGCAACGATAGATAACAAATATAAAATCACTGCCAGACATTGCGGAAATGCTGTTTTGAAATTTCGATTTACACGGTTAGACCAGGTGAAAGATGTACATGTGACGGTACGGGTAAAAGAATCCGGTTATTTGAAATCGAAGGATCATGGAAAAAAGACCATAAAAAAAGCATCTACAAAGACGGCTGCAGCGCTTTGTCTGGATAAATCGATGACACCGGGAAGCAATGGTCGTATGCATATATCGGGAAGGATAAAGACAGACAAGGTACGATTTGTAAGCAGTCGTCCAAGTGTAGTTTCCATAGATGCAAACGGATATTATAAGGCTAATTCCTATGGAAATGCAAAATTGAGTGCCTATGTAAAACGTGGAAAGGTAACCTATACGTTTGTTCTAAATATCTTTGTGGAAGATCAGCCACAACCACGAGAGGTTTCTCAGACAGAAGTGGATAATTTCTTTCGTAATTCATGTTTTATTGGAAATTCCGTCAGCGTTGGATTGGGGATGTATTTTAATCGACAACCGGCTGGATTTTTGGGCGGAACTACCGTATTTGCAAGAAGCAGTTATTCTTTCTACAATGATTTGATTAATAATCAAGAGTATCTGCCGCATTTGAAAGGTGCCGGATACCAGGCCAAAACGCTTGTGTCATTGACGGGAGTCAGTAAGGTTTTCGTGAATATGGGAACCAATGACTGTTTCGGTGATGCAACGGAAATATACGGAAATTATGTAGCATATGTGGAGGAGATTCAAAGAGTCAATCCAAATGTGCAGATTTTTATTCAGTCGATGACACCGGTGCATAGAACCTGCACCCGTACGTATCTGAACAATGCAAATATTAATCGTTTGAATGAAATGCTTGCAGAATATGCAAAGGGAAAAGAAAATATTTATTTTATTGATATCTCAACTGCTATGAAGGGAACCGATGGAACATTGAAACAGGAATATAGCAGTGATAACTACGTGCATTTGACATTTCCTGCTTATGAATGCTGGACAAACAGTGTAGTGGATTATGCAAAAGCGTTAATCAGAAAGGAACAGATTGCAAAGGATGCAGTGACAACCGTTGAGGGAACGAAAACAATGGGTGATTACAAGAATGCAAAGAATCTTGTCAATGCATTGGATGCATCCACACTGAAACGTTCCCTGAACACTCGGTTGCAAAAGATTTCAAAGAAAATCAAATAATGATTATTCCAAGAAGGCGGCGTCTGTCTCAGATGCCGTCACTTCTGTTATATTTGCATTTTTTACCATAACATCAAATGCGAGGTCTTCTAACATCCAGCCAATCAGATTGTCTTTTCCGACTTCTTCTTCCAATGCGGCTGCGGATTCATATTCATAGGTTTTTGCATATTTTTCAAGTTGCTCTTTGTAGTACGCATCACTGACGGTAAGATTTTCTTCTTCGCATATTGCGTCAATAATCTGCTGGCGATATACCATCTGCAAAACTTCAGCAGCGATATCATCCTCTGTCATACCAAAGGCTTCATAAACACCGGCAACATCCTCGCAACCAATCAATTCCGCATAACCGGCATAGCTGTCGTCCATGGCCTGCTTACAGGAATCATAAAGCTCTTGTGGATAAGCACCCAATGTAGAGTTGATCATGACCTGTGACATCAAATCTTCCCGCAAATTGGATTCGCTGTTTTCGTTATTGGAAGCAATCAATTCTTCTTTTATCTTTTCCTTCATTTCAGACTCGGAAGCAAATCCGAGATTTGTACGAAGGAAGTCTTCGGTTATTTCAGGCAAAACTTCTTCGCTGATGGAACTTACTGTGACATCAAAGGTTACGGTGTTTCCCGCAAAATCCACATCATCAAAATCGTCTGGATATTCAATCGTGAAATTGGCAGTATCGCCGACATTTTTGCCTGTCAGATATCTGTCATATTCTTCGCCGAAGGATGCATCCCCCAAACGGATATCGTATCCGCCCTCATCCGGATCGGAGTAGTCGAGAATGACCTCATCATCCACAGTTGCAGTGAAAAGCATGTTGACATAGTCGCCTTCCTGGGAAGCACGGGATACCTCTTTGTATTCTGCATAATCAGAAATACGAAGATAGATCTCATTTTCAACATCCTGGTCAGTGACTTCATAAACTACCTTTTGTGCACTTAACCCTTTGTAAGTGCCAAGGGCAAAGGTTGCAAGGTCGCTATTTGATGCAACGGCATCATTTTGTGTTTGGGTAGAATTGTTCTTTTTGTCTGCTCCATCTTTCGAACCGCAAGCAGTCAGGCAAAGACAACAAGTAGCCAGACAAACTAATAATTGTTTCTTCATGTTTTTTCTCCTATATATAGTATATTTTTTCAAAACAGTGTAAGTATAACACAAAGATGTGAAAAGTAAATGAAATAAAATCATTTTGTGTCAAGGAGAAGGCGTAGTTCCTCGCGGGCTTTAAATGGGTCCGTTACGACGATGCCTTCCATACCAAGGGCTTTTGCGGCAGATATGTTTTCTTCTCTGTCATCGAGAAAGATGCATTCTTGTGGTAATAAACTGTATTTTTGACATAGCAGTTTATATATGGCAGGATCCGGTTTTGCAAGTTTATATTGGTAAGATACAACTTCTCCATCTATATAGGGATAAAATGTAAATCGTGTATGCTTGTGAATTTCATACATGCGCTCCGGGTAATTGGACAGGAGATAGATCCGATATCCCTGTTCTTTCAGTTCCTGCATAAAGGTGTCTGCACCATCGAAGGTTGTGACAATTTCATCGATGTTTGAAAAAAATGTATCAATGTATGTTTCATATCCGGGATTATGAGCTTTGAAGCGTTGAACAACTTCCGTTTCCGGATGGATGTTTAAATCGAGTTCTTTCCAATCCGGATGCATGAGCATATTTTTTCCGAGATAGGAGATGACTTCGGATGAAAAACCCAATTCTGACATGGTTCGTTCCCAATGAAAATCGACCAATACCATACCGATATCAAAAATAATATTGCGTATCATATATGTGCCTCCTGATTTTGTAATCATCTGTTGAATGAGAATATAGTAGATGGCAAAGGTGCAAAAGTCAAGAATTTCGTTGTGCAATTTGTCAGCATTTTGAAAGGAAAGTGGAAGTCTATTGTCATATTCTTAGAAAATCGTAAAAAAACTTGCAAAAAAGAGTCAAAAATTGTAATATCATCTCAGCAAAAGAACAAAGGCAACATAGTATCATGAATATGTAATTTTTACGGAGGATTGTATTATGGCAGTTAAGAAAGCAACAGTTGATGCTACAATGGCAAAGGTAGAGGCAGCTAAGGCAGCTACACCAGTAGAGAAGAAGGCAGAGCCAGCAAAGAAGGCAGCTGCTCCAAAGAAGACAACAACTACAGCAAAGAAGGCAGAGCCGGCTAAGAAAGCTGAACCAGCAAAGAAAGCTGCAGCTCCTAAGAAGGCAGCTCCAGCAAAGGCTACAGCTCCAAAGGCAGTTAAGTTCTTTGTAGAGTTCCAGGGTGGACAGGTTTCTACAGAAGAAATCGCAGCTAAGGCAGCAACAGCAAGTGGCAAGAAGGCTATCAAAGAGTTGAATGTATACTATCAGCCAGAGACAAACATGGTTTACTTTACAGCTGATGGCGAGGAAGGATCTTTCGCACTCTAAGATATAAATACCCAACCTTTTATACGCAAAAAGCCAACGGAAAATAAATCCGTTGGCTTTTTTGTATGTTTGAAAGAGATTAACAACCTTTCGCTTTCTTGGTACAAGCTTCCATGGCTTCCATCACGGCACTTCGGAATCCTCTTTTTTCAAGTACCTTAACGGCTTCGATGGTGGTTCCTGCAGGGGAACAAACCATATCCTTTAATTCACCCGGATGTTTACCGGTTTCAAGAACCATTTTTGCACTTCCCAAAACTGCCTGTGCCGCAAATTTATAGGCCTGTGCCCTGGGCATACCATCCGCGACTGCTGCATCTGCCATGGCTTCGATAAATAGGAACACATAGGCAGGAGAACTTCCGCTGACAGATACGACTGCATTCATGAGAGATTCAGGAACCTCCTCCGCAAGACCAAAGCTTCCGAGAAGCTTGAGTATGTATGTGAATTCTTCGGCTGTCACCAAATCATTTTTGCAGACTCCGGTAATTCCTTCGCCCACAAGGGCAGGCGTGTTTGGCATGGTGCGAACGATTTTAATCTGTGAACCAAGTCGCTCGGCCAACCAATCTAATGTCTTGCCCGGTGCGATGGTGACAACAATCTGTTTGTCCGTGAGCGTATCTTTGATTTCGGTAATTACCGATTCATAATACTGTGGTTTCACTGATAAAAATAAAACATCGGATTGCTTTGATACTTCTGTATTGGATGAGGTAGTATCGATTCCAAACTTTTCGTTTGCGCGCTCAAGGGCTGTTGGAAAGGCATCAGCAGCAATGATATCTGTACTTGCAATGCCGGCGTGTTGGATGAATCCGCCTATAATTGCGCTTGCCATATTGCCACATCCGATAAATCCTACTTTATATTTCATATTTTTTCCTTTCTGGTAAAAACCATATAGATTTTCGTTAAGCATGAAACAAATCTTTTCGAATAGAAAGACCGAAATCCGGTCGGTCTGTGATGATTCCATCTGCGCCTTTTTGGAGCAATGCAGTGATTTTTAATGGGTCGTTCACTGTCCATATGTAAATCGGATAGCCTCTTTTGTGCATACGTCTGACAAAATCCTTTGTTACCAATTGATGATTGGGACAGATAAAGTCTGCATTGCATTTTTTAAGTCGCCGACAAGGAAAATATTCGGAGAAGAAGTGTTTTAAAACATGTTTTTTGCTTCGACAAATGAGCAGACCGGTTGTAACTTTATTATTTAGTTCTTTAAATCGCTTTACACTGCTGTCGTGAAATGATTTTAGGAAATATTCATCCGTGCTAAAATCTTGATTTAGAATTTCTATAATCTCTGCTTCATAGCCGGTCTCTTTGACTTCAATGTCAAGTCGAATCCTTCCTTTGCAAAAATCCAAAACATCTATAAAGAGTGGAACGATGTAACCATCCCGTTTTGTGATGGAACAGATTTCATCATATGACAGTTCACAAAGAGGCTGACCTTGAAGCTTCGCATCATGAAACACTACTAATTTATCATCCTTTGTTCTTCGTATATCAAATTCGACATAATCAGCTTGAAGCTGTATGGCGATTTCAAAGGCTTGCAGTGTGTTTTCATGCGGTGCAAGGGCGCTTGCTCCTCGATGTGCGATGATAATTGGATGGTTTGCAATGTGATTCATAGTTTGCTTCCTGTCTTTAAATGGCTGTATCGCCGCGTTCACCTGTACGAATACGGATTGCATCTGCAACATCGTATAGGAAGATTTTTCCGTCTCCATAGGTATCGGTGGATAATCGTTTTGTGATCATTTCGATAAGCTGTTCGCAAGTTTCGTCGGATACGATGGTTTCCACCTTGATCTTAGGGAGAAGATTCACATAGTAATCGCTGTTTGGATTTTGTGTTTTATATCCCTTTTGATTTCCATATCCCATGATGTTGCTGACCATGGCACCTGTTGCATGGCAAGCATCCAAAATCTCCTTCATATCGTCCAGCTTTTCCGGACGGATGATAACCTCTACTTTTTTCATACACTTTCCTCCCAATATAAGAACCATAATCATTGCGAATACTAATCCGTGGTTCCTCGCAATTCGATGATCGGAGCACCTTTTCCGTTGATATAATCACCGGTGATTGTCACGCGTCCGATATTGTCATCACGTGGAATTTCGTACATAATGTCCATCATGAACTTTTCGATAATGGCACGAAGCGCGCGCGCCCCTGTTTTTTTCTCCATGGCTTTTTGCGCGATTGCTTCATAGGCGCTATCATCAAACTGTAAATCCACTTCATCTAAAGCAAGCAATTTTTTGTATTGCTTGAGAATGGCATTTTTTGGCTCTTTTAAAATCTTGATATACATCTCTTTATCCAGAGCATCCAGGGTAAACAAAACCGGAAGTCTTCCCAAAAACTCAGGAATCATGCCGAAGTCTCGAAGGTCTTCGGTTGTAACTTCTTTGATTAAGTTTTCGTTCTTGTCATATTTGTCTTTCAAATCAGCGCGAAAACCAATGGATGTCTGTTTGTTGAGACGCTGTTTGATGATATCCTCGATATCAGGGAATGCACCACCACAGATAAACAGGATGTTTCTGGTGTTCATGGTAGTGGTAGGTGTCATCGCATTTTTACTTCCTGCGCCAACCGGCACCTCGATTTCTGCACCTTCGAGAATCTTGAGGAGTCCCTGCTGTACGGATTCTCCGCTGACATCACGACTTCTGGTTTCTTTCTTTTTCGCAATCTTGTCAATCTCGTCGATAAAGACGATTCCACGTTCTGCTTTTTCCACATCGTTGTCAGCAACTGCCAAAAGTTTGGACAAAATACTTTCTACATCATCACCGATATAGCCGGCTTCTGTGAGCGTGGTTGCGTCTGTGATGGCAAGCGGAACCTGGAGAATCTTTGCAATTGTCTGAACCAGATAGGTTTTTCCGCAACCGGTTGGTCCGAGCATCAGCATGTTTGATTTCTCGATTTCGATATCATCCATGGTCTCTGTAATCACACGTTTGTAATGGTTGTATACGGCGACGGACATGGCACGTTTTGCATATTCCTGTCCGACTACATATTCATCCAACATTGCCTTGATTTTGTGTGGAGCAGGAACATCCTTCATAGTGAGTTCCTTTTCTTCCTTTTTCTCTTTTTGCTTTTTCTTCTTTTTTACCTTTTGCGAAGTAGGAATATCGTCAAAAGGCATAAACTGTGTCATGTTAATGTTTGGCATTTTGGACAAGTCCAGAAACTGCATGGCACCGTTTTTGAAGGAGTCAAAGCTTTTTTGCATACAGTCGTTGCAGATACACATATTGCCGGGCATATGGATAAAGGGTCCGGCAACGGATTCTGGTCTTCGACAAAGATAGCAGTAGCTTTCGTAGTCATCATTATCTTTGTTGTCTTGATTATTGTTATTTGTATTGTCAGGCATAACCGATCCTCCTTTGTAGATTTATATCTTACGCTAACGCCCATTATATCACGAAATAAATAATGTGACTATGGAATATTTGTGTAATTGGAAGTATAATTAAAGAAGATAAAAGTTTGGAGGAACGAATATGAAAAAAAGAATTCTGGCATATCTTACATATATTGATACGTTGTTGGAAAGCGAGGATGTGGATTGGGAGAAGGAAAGCCAAAAGCATCTGACACAGATTGCGTTTTATGCACATGAGAGACATATGCATCTTATTGTGATGGCATTGTTTGCCATTGCAACGATTATCTGTGTGCTGTATCTGAATCTGACGGGCTCTTTGGTGATTTTTGCACTGACCGTTGCGCTTTTGGTTTTGTTGATTCCGTATGTCATGCATTATTATCTATTGGAAAACAGTGTACAGAAAATGTATGAACAATATGATACAATGCAAAATAAAATCGAAGCTTCATTTCGTATGTAAAGGTGTCTGATAGACACCTTTTTTTATCGGTTTGTCTGATTGCTCTGCGTGGTAGCAGGGGTATTTCCTGTCAGGTCATCACCGATATCTTCCACGACATCCGTGACATCGCGGCCAAGGTCTTTTGCAGTATTCCCTACATTGTTTCCAAGATTCTTAGCAGTATTCTTCACATCTGTTCCGGTTCTGCTATTGTTGTTGGTGGTAGTTTTGTTGTTATTCTGGGAATTTCGTGCATTTGGGTTTGTTGCAGTTTCGTCCTCGGTTGTAGGCTGCTGAGTAGTTGTCATTTCCTGTGTGGTTGTCATAGATTCTGTGGTAGTGGTTGTCGCAGTATCCTGCGAAGTCTCATCGGTTCCACATCCGCACAAAGACAGGGCAAGCATGGTAAGTGTTGCAAGTCCAATACTGTATTTCTTGAATTTTCTCATAATAAAACACTCCTTATTTAGTTGATATACTGTAAGAATAGTATGAACCTAAATTAGGAGATTATTTTACCAATATTTGTAATCATATTTCGAATCTGCATTTTTGTCCGGAAAGTACAATATATATAGTGTATAAGAATTGCAATTTTCCCTTTTGAAGAAAGGAAGATACCGGTGATGCTTGCACAGACACAGCAGATTGAAAGCTATGAGATTATCAATCGTGATGGAGTCAGTTATCTATTGTATAAACTGGAATCAGAAAGTCGACCACGTATGTATGCTGTAGATTTGTCACGGTTGGGTGACATAAGTCTGACGGAGTATATTTTATGTAAAGAAAAAACCATGCAGGAATTGATGGAGCGATGCAAAGAAGGTGATATTTAAAGAAAAGTAATATTACAAAAGTGTTACAAAAAGTTAAAATGATATGAAAAACAACTTGACATAATATGACAAAAAGCATAAAATAAAAAATGCAACCTTTTTTCGGGAATAATCCCAAGGTTGCAAATAACAATTTGTATCTAGGACATATTATACCACAAGATATAGATTTGTAAAGAAAAAAATTAAAGGGATTTATATGGAAGACGGAAAGAAAACATTAACTGAATATGAAAAAGAAATCTCTGATGCGGAAAACCTGAAAAAACAGAAATCTCAAAGGCGAAAGGTAAATGCCATTAAACGAACCTTGATGATTACGTTTTTGTTTGTGTGTGCGATTCCGATTACCTTTTGTACGTTTCTGATGGTGAAGATGAATCGTCTGGATCACAGATTGGAACAATTGGTAGAACGCGTGGAGGAAGGCAGACAGTCAACGGACAGCAGGGAAGATTCCACACAGCTATCTGCACAGTCTTTTGCAGAAGACCAATATTCTTATAGCGATCTGGAAAAGGGGACGGAAAGCGATGGCGTTCGTGTCACGCTTACAAACAGCAAGGATGGAGATTTGAATGTCAAGGCAATGGATGAGCCGGATCCGGAGATTGAGACAAAACCGGAAAATCTCAATGGCAAGAAGGTATATCTTACTTTTGATGATGGCCCTAGCGTATATACCGGTGAATTGCTGGATATTCTAAAGTCGAACAATGTAAAGGCAACATTTTTTGTAGTATATAATTCCAATGTGCATGTAACACCATATTACAAGCGAATTGTAGATGAGGGTCATGCAATTGGTATGCATTCCTACTCGCATGATTATGATGAGATCTATGCGAGTGAAGAAAGCTTCAAGCAGGATGTGGTCAGAATACACAATTATATCCTGAAGCAAACAGGCGTAGATAGTCGTTTGTATCGTTTTCCGGGTGGAAGTTCTAATAATGTGAGCAAGGTTGACATTCAATCACTTATGGAGTATCTATATAATGAAGGGATTACATATTATGATTGGAACTCATTGTCAGGTGATGCGGTAGATGCAAGTCTGACGCCGGAGCAGTTAAATGAGAACATTCTCGGGTATGTGCGTGCCAATGCCACAGATTCCGTCGTGTTGTTACATGACCTGCAGAATAACCATGCGACAATCGAAGGCTTGCAGAGTTTGATTGAGACGCTCAAAGAAGAAGGCTACGAGCTGTGTGCCATTGATGAGAACACACCGTTAGTTCAGCATGTAAGCTATAAGGGTGTCGATGAGTAGTTCCTTCCACAAATGCATGCGAGTGCAATGGATGAGAGGGACCGAATATGAATTACGCAGAAGCATTAAATTATATAGAAGAAAAGGGCAGATTGGGCATTGTTCCCGGTCTGACACAGATGATAGAGCTCTTACACAGGCTCGGTAATCCGCAGGACGTGCGTCCTGCTTTGCAGATTGCCGGGACAAATGGAAAGGGCTCTATTTTTGCGTTTGTGGAACAATGCCTGATAGAGTCAGGGTGCCGCGTTGGCAGATATATTTCGCCTGCTGTGACCGGATATCTGGAGCGTTATCAAATCAACAAAAACTGGATGGAAGAAGAACGGTTTGCAACTCTTTTGGAACGTGTGGCAGAAGCTGTGGAGTCTATGGTTGCGGATGGGTTTGCAAGTCCGACAGCATTTGAAATCGAAACTGCGGTTGCTTTTTTGTATTTTCAGACGGAACAGGTGGACTATATGCTCATAGAGTGTGGCATGGGTGGCGCATTGGATGCAACCAATGTAATTGCAAAGCCACTTGCCAGTGTGTTTGCGCCGATTAGTATGGACCATATGCAATTTCTGGGAGATACCATCACAGAGATTGCTCTGCAAAAAGCAGGAATTATGCGGGAAGGATGTGCTTGTATCAGCGCAGTTCAGGATCAAGAAGCAAGAAATGTGTTAGAACGTGTCAGTACAGAAATAAAGAGTCCATATATGGAAGTGAATCCAAAAGAATTGGTAGTTGGGGACATGGATTTGTCGAAAAGTACATTTTCTTACAAGGGAATACCATATGAGATTGCATTGCTGGGAGAGCATCAAATCTACAATGCCTGTGCTGCCATAGAAGTTTTACAATATTTAAAGATTGATACGACATATATTATGAGAGGACTAAAATCTACAAAATGGCCGGGACGAATGACGAAAGTGGCGGAGCATCCGTATATATTTGTGGATGGTGCACACAATGAGGCGGCATGGCGCGAACTGGCAAAAAACGTGAAGAAATATTTTACAAATAAGAAGATAATTTATATAATAGGAGTATTGAAGGATAAGGAATATGAAAAGATGATTGAGCTGCTTGCTCCGAGCATGGATGTGGCGATTACCCTCACACCGCCGGGACCGCGAGGTTTGGATAAAGAAACTTTGGCAAATCTGATTTCGAGTAAGAAAATACCGGTTGATATGGCGGATGGTGCGCAGGAAGCAATTTGTAAGGCAAAGAAACTGGCAAGAGCCCAAGACATTGTTATGATTTGTGGCTCGTTATCTTTTTTGGTGGATTATTTATGAATCGAATACAAAGCATTCTAGAACATCCTTTGTATAAGGAAAACATGGAAGTAATCTATGAGCTGGAGCAGGACAGAGAGTTTTGCCTACATGGAATCGAGCACAGTCTGGATGTTGCAAGAATTGCATATATATTGAATCTGGAAGAACAGCTGCAGCTCGAAAAGACAGAGATTTATGCTGCTGCGCTGTTGCACGACATTGGCAGAGCAAAAGAATATCAGCAGGGAAGCTCGCATCATGAGGAAAGTGCAAAACTTGCGAATCAGATTCTCCGGGATGTGGGATATGAAATCAAGCAGTGTGAGCGTATCTGTGCAGCGATTGGATGTCATAAGGAAATGACGAAAGAAGATGGACTGGCAAAATTGCTATATCGTGCAGATAAGTTGTCACGCAATTGTTTTGCCTGCCAGGCAAAGGAACGTTGTTATTGGAGTGACGAACAAAAAAATCAAACGATTGTAATATAGAAAAGGATATAGGTATGCGACATGAAGATAGGAAATCGTGAGTTTGAGATAGGGAAAAGACCTTATGTGATGGGAATTTTGAATGTGACACCGGATTCTTTTTCGGATGGTGGAAATTATTCGGATATGGACCGTGCGCTTCGTCATACAGAGCAGATGATTGTAGATGGGGCAGATATCATCGATGTCGGTGGAGAGTCTACCAGACCGGGACATATACAGATTTCAGTTGCAGAAGAAATCGAGCGCACCTGTTTTGTGATTGAGGCAATTAAGGAGCGGTTTGAAATCCCTGTTTCTCTGGACACTTACAAATATCAGGTGGCGCAGGCAGGGATTCTGGCTGGTGCAGATATGATCAATGATATCTGGGGATTTCGATATGAAGAGGAAATGGCAGTTCTTTGTGCCAAGTATCAGCTTCCGGTATGCCTGATGCATAATCGAAAGCCGGATTCTCAGGCAGGGAAGGTTGTCTATCGTTCGTATCTTCAGGATGTGTTGCAGGATTTGAAAGAAAGTGTTGCGATTGCAAAGACCGCAGGTCTTGATGATGATAAAATCATGTTAGACCCGGGAATTGGATTTGCCAAAGACACGCAGCAGAATTTAAAATTGATGCATCACCTGGAAGAGGTAGTAGCGCTTGGTTATCCGGTGTTACTTGGAACCTCCCGTAAGTCTATGATTGGAAATACGTTGAATCTTCCGGTAGATCAGAGAGAGGAAGGAACGATTGCAACTTCTGTATTGGGCTTGCAAAAGGGCTGCAGCTTCTTCCGTGTTCACAATGTATTGGGCAATCGCCGTGCTCTTGATATGACACAGGCGATGTTGGATGCATAGGTAAGTGGAGTAAATCATGGATAAAATCGAGATAAAGAATTTGGAAATATATGCATATCACGGTGTGTTGGATGAGGAAAAAAAGACCGGACAGCCCTTTGTTGTCAGTGCGCAGCTTTTCGTAGACCTGCAACCGGCCGGCGAATCGGATGCGTTGGAACAGACGGTCAATTATGCACAAGTCTGTGATACAATATATGAAACGATGACGAAGCAGTCCTTTGATCTGATTGAGGCAGCAGCGCAACGGGTTGCAGAGGATATATTGCTTGGATATGATCTGGTGCATGCAGTTCGGATTGTGATTAGTAAACCACAGGCACCGATTGCCCGTGATTTTGAGACGGTCTGTGTGGATATTACCAGAAAACGTCATACTGTTTACTTAAGCATTGGGTCCAATATGGGGGATCGAAAGGGATATCTGGATTTTGCTGTTGCACAGCTTGATGAAGATGCTTGTACAACGGTAAGGAAGGTATCGACATATATAGAGACAAAACCGTATGGAAATGTGAAACAGGATGATTTTTTAAACGCCTGTTTGGAGGTGGAAACCTTGTATTCACCACAGAAAATGCTGGAAGTCATCCATGAGATGGAACAGCGTGCGGGCAGAGAGCGTTTGGTGCATTGGGGACCGAGAACCTTGGATATTGATATCTTGATGTATGATCAACAAATCGTGATGGAGGAACATCTGAAGATTCCGCATATTGAGATGGCAAAGCGTGAATTTGTATTGGAGCCTTTGGCAGAGATTGCTCCATATGCCATACATCCAATATATCATAAGTCAATATTGGAATTGTTTCAGTTGCTCAAGGAAAAAGGATAGGTAAACAATAGATATAGGGGGGCTATGAATGGCATATAAAACGGTGGCTGCAATTTATGTCGGGTCAAGTGAAATTGCTATGACGGTATTTGAGGTCAATGGGCGAAAGAGCTTTCGACAGGTAGATTGCGTGAAGAAAACATTGGAATTGGGAAAGGATACGTATCGCGACGGGGTGATTAGCAGAGTATCTATCGACCAAATTTGTGAGATTCTCAATGGTTTCAAAAAGAAAATGAAAGAGTACCAGGTAAGCGAATATCGTGCGTATGCGACAAGTGCGGTACGTGAGGCAGGGAACACAGAGATTGTTCTGGATGCAATCAAGAGAACGACGAATTTTCATGTTCAGGTGTTGAGCAATTCAGAACAGCGATTTATAAACTTCAAGGGTTTGGTTGCCCAGTATGGAGATTTTCATCAGGTTGTTAGCAAAAATACTGCATTTGTGGATGTCGGAGCGGGTAGTGTACAGGTTTCGTTGTTTGACAAAAACAACCTGGTGGTTACAGAGAACATTCCGATCGGTGCAGTGCGTGTTCGGGATTATCTGGCTTTAATCGGGAATAAGACCGGTCGTGTAGACCAGGTAATGGCAGATTATGTACAAAATGATATTGTTACATTCCGAAACATTTATCTAAATGACAAAGAAATCAAAAATGTAATCGCGGTTGGAGAAGCGGTATATTATATCAAGAAGGTTGTTCCGGAGCTTGAGATTAAGGATGTCATTACGAAACCTTTATTTGATGCGATATATAAGCGTGTTGTAAGTATGCCACCACAGGCGCTTGCAGAAAAGTATGGGATTCCATATGAAAGAGTGACACTTCTTTTGCCAAGCATTACAATTTATCAGTCCTTCCTGAATAACTGTAAGGCAGAGGAATTGTATGTTCCAAATGTAGACTTTTGTGTTGGAATTATCGTGCATTACATGGATGAAGGAAGCAGAGTGGTATTCAATCACAATTTTGAGGATGATATTCTGGCAACTGCATATAGCGTTGCAAAAAGATATCGCTGCAATCGTAATCATGTGGATCGTATTTCGGATTTTGCCCTCAAGATTTTTGATGCCATGAAGAAACGATACAGTTTGGATAAGAAGGAACGTTTACAGCTTCATCTGGCAGCGATTTTGCATGAATGTGGCAATTACATCAATCTCAATGACGGAGCGATGAATTCTTATTACATTGTCGCAAACACGGAGATTTTGGGTATTTCCCACAAAGAGCGTATGGAAGTGGCAAATATGATTCGTTACAACACGATGTATTTCCCGTCCTATGATAAGATTGCATCGGAATTGGGAGATTGTGATTATATCGCAATCGGACAGATGGCGGCGATTTTACGCATTGCAAATGTATTGGATAAGAGTCATACACAAAAGATAGAAGATATCTCTGTGACGATTAAGGATGGTAAGATGGTGATATTGGCAAAAACGTATGAAGATCTGGCGTTGGAAGCCGGATTGTTTGAGAGTCGGGCTGATTTCTTTGAACAAATCTTTGGAATTCGTCCAATCCTTCGTGTGAAAAGGAGTGTGTAAGAATGGATAAAAAAATACTAGACAGGCCGGAGAATTTTTACAACCGTGAGATGAGCTGGTTGTTGTTTAATTATAGAATTTTGAATGAAGCAAAGGACCGTAGTATTCCTCTGTTTGACCGATTGAATTTCCTGAGCATTACAGAGTCTAACTTGTCAGAATTCTTCATGGTACGTGTGGCATCCCTGATTGATTTGGTGCATGCAGATGTACAAAAAAAGGATATTGCAGGTCTTACGCCTCAGGAACAGCTGGATTTGATTATTCCGGAAACAAAGAGCATGATGAATGCGCAATATAGCACCCTGAATCGTTCGATTCTTCCGGCGATGGAGGAACAGGGACTTCGCCTGGTAAAGCAGCACGAGCTGCTGACACAAAAGCAGGCAAAATACGTAGATAAGTATTTTGAAAAAGAGGTTTATCCGGTTTTGACTCCGATGGCGGTTGATTCGTCAAGACCATTCCCTCTGATTAGCAATAAGACGCTCAATATCGGTGCGTTGGTAAGAGACAAGAAGAAGGATGTCGTAGATATTGCAACGGTACAGGTTCCATCTGTACTTCCAAGAGTGGTAGAGCTTCCTTCTGAGAGCGATTGCAGAGAGATTATTCTCTTGGAGGAAATCATTGAGAAGAATCTGAACAAACTGTTCCTCAATTATGAGATTGTATGTGCACATCCATATCGTATTATGCGAAATGCAGACCTTGCGATTGATGAGGATGATGCTTCGGATTTGTTAAAGGAAATCGAAAAGCAGATTAAAAAGCGTGCCTGGGGTGAGGTTATCAAGCTGGAAATTGACGCGGATATGGATAAGCTTCTCTTGAAGGAATTGAAAAAACAGCTTCAGGTTGAATCAGAGGCAGTCTATAAGGTCAATGGTCCTTTGGATTTGACCTTCCTTTCAAAAGTTCGTGGACTGGAGGGCTTTGATCACCTAAAGGCAAAGAAATATACACCACAGCCGGTTGTAGGTCTGAATCTGGAGGAGAACATCTTTGACCAGATAAAGCAGAAAGATATTTTGCTGCATCACCCATATGATTCGTTTGAACCGGTGGTGGAATTTATCAAGCAGGCTGCGGTAGATCCAAATGTGTTGGCTATCAAGCAGACCCTGTATCGTGTCAGCGGTAATTCTCCGATTGTTGCAGCACTTGCGCTGGCAGCAGAAAACGGAAAACAGGTTACTGTTTTGGTAGAGCTCAAAGCACGATTTGACGAGGAAAATAATATCAACTGGGCAAAGAAGCTGGAGAAAGCCGGATGTCATGTTATCTACGGTTTGGTAGGACTTAAGACACATTCAAAGATTGCATTGGTGGTGCGAAGGGAAGAGGAAGGTATCAAGCGATATGTTCATCTGGGTACCGGAAACTACAACGATGTAACAGCCAGATTGTATACAGATACCGGCATGTTGACAGCATCGGATAGTATTGGTGAGGATGCAACCGCCGTATTTAATATGTTGTCCGGATACTCAGAACCACCGGCATGGAATAAGCTGTTGGTGGCGCCAATCTGGATGAAGGACCGCTTCCTTGCATTGATTCGAAGAGAAGCGGATAATGCGCGTGCCGGAAAGGAAGCGAGAATCGTTGCAAAGATGAATTCTCTGTGCGACCCTGTGATTATCAAAGCTTTGTATGAGGCGAGCAATGCAGGTGTAAAGATTGAACTCATTATTCGAGGAATCTGCTGCCTCAAGACTGGTATCAAGGACCTCTCAGAAAATATTACCGTGCGTTCTATCGTCGGCAATTTCCTGGAACATGCCAGAATCTTCTATTTCTATAATGGCGGATTTGAGGATGTCTATATGGGAAGTGCAGACTGGATGCCACGAAATCTGGATAAGAGAGTGGAAATCACGTTCCCGGTTGAGGACGAGGATTTAAAGCAGCGAGTGATTGAGATACTGGAAATCCAGTTGTCAGATACACTCAAAGCACACATTATGCAAGCGGATGGAACATACGAAAAACAGGATTTGCGAGGACGCGAGAAGCTGGAAGCTCAGAGCTTTTTCTGTAAGCAGGCGATGCGCACAGTAAAGGAGGAAGACCGCAAGAAGGTATCCCGTATGTTTATTCCGAGAACAAAAAGTGAATAATGAATTACAAAAGGGAGGAAAACATGGACAAGTTTTTTAAAGTTACAGAACGTGGTTCATCCATAAAAACAGAGATTTTTGCGGGAATCACAACATTCTTTGCGATGGCGTACATTGTGTTTGTCAATCCAAATCAGGTTGCGGCAGAGGGCGCAAATGGATGGTTGGTTGCACTGGGCGCAGATGCGGGAACCATGGGTAAAATATGGAATTCGGTTTATATCGGATCCATCTTAGTTGCAATTATCGGTACGTTGTTGATGGCATTTCTTGCGAACATGCCATTTGCACAGGCGTGTGGTATGGGACTGAATTCGTTTTTCTGTACCATTTTTGTAGCAGGTGCATATTTCTCAGGTGAGGATGTCACAACCGGATATCAGGCAGGTCTTGTGATTATCCTGATTTCAGGTTTGGTATTTCTGCTTCTTTCTATCACCGGCATGCGTGAATATATCGCAAAGTCTATGCCGGATTGTTTGAAGAAGGCAATCCCGGCCGGAATCGGTTTGTTTATTGCCTTGATTGGTTTTAAAAATGCAGGTATTATCGAGGATAATCCATATACCTTTGTACAGTTTATCGATATGCATGGACGCATTTCTAAAATTGGTACAGAAGTAGATGGAGTATTGTATACCTCTTTGGATGCATGGCATTCTATCGTGCCTGCAGTTGTAACCTTGCTTGGCGTTTGCATCATTGCAATTCTGGCTAAGAAGAATGTGCGTTCCAATGTAATTATCGGTATTATCGTAAGTGCAATCTTGTATTATCTGTTTATGTGGCAGGTTCCGGATATGGACCTTGGAAATATCTCAAGAAGCTTCAAGGATTTCAGTGAGGTAGGATTCCTCGGCGTATTCAATGGGCAGGCTTGGGATGCAGCCTTTCATGCTCCGTATGTAGGTGGTGTATTTGCAGGTATTATGTTGATTGTAGCCTTTTGTTTGGTGGATATGTTTGATACCATCGGAACCATCTATGGTACAGCAGCATCTGCAAATATGTTGGATGAAAATGGCGATCCAATCAATATCAACAAGTCTATGCTTTGTGATTCGATTGGTACAGTCAGTGGTGCAGTGCTTGGTACTTCTACATGTACAACCTTTGTGGAGTCTGCTTCCGGTGTTGCAGCCGGTGGTAGAACAGGACTTTCCAGTGTGATAACAGCAGCATGCTTTGCAATCTGTCTGTTCCTCAGCCCACTTGCAAGTGTTGTTCCAAGCTGTGCGACAGCTCCTGCATTGATCTATGTAGGTGTATTGATGGCAAAGAATTTTGCAAAGGTTGATATGGAAGATGCACTTTCTGCAGTTCCTGCATTCCTTGCACTCATTATGATGCCACTTACCTATTCGATTTCAAACGGTATTGGTATCGGTGCCATTTCCTATGTAGTGATTGCAATCTTCAGTGGAAACTTCAAGAAGAAGGATATTGTTGTAACCGTGATTGCAGCGCTCTTTGTACTAAAATTCCTGACCGTTACGATGTAATGCTTATAGGATAATCGGATAGATACAAATGAAAAACTCCGGGATGGATATTAAGGCCTGTTTTGAGCCAAGATATGACTACCCGGAGTTTTTTGTAATTTTATCTTGACAATCCTGTTATTGGTGTTATACTACAACTAGAACAAATATAATAAAATCTGCCACCGAGTGAATACGAGGGGCGATACAAATAAAAGAGTAGGAGGTTATTTGTATGGATGCAGAAAAGTTTACAAGGAAATCATTAGAAATGATTGAAAATTGTGAGAAGCTTGCATATGAATACAACCATCAGGAAATCGGACAGGAACATCTTTTATACAGTTTGTTGACAGTAGAGGATAGTTTGATAGCAAAGCTTCTGAACAATATGGGGATTGATGTACAGAGCATTTCCAATGCGTGCGAAAGGCTGTTGGCTTCACGCCCGAAGGTATCAGGTGGAAAGCTCTACACCAATCAGGGATTCAGCAAGACATTGATTCAGGCAGAAAAAGAAGCCAAACAGATGAAGGACTCCTTTATCTCAGTGGAGCATATCTTCCTTGGAATATTGGAGAGTATGGAACCATCCATCAAGGATGTGATCAGACAGTTCCATATTACAAGAAATGCATTTTTGCAAGCATTGGCGGATGTAAGGGGCAATCATCGTGTGGATAATGATAATCCGGAAGCGACTTATGACACCCTGGAAAAGTATGGATACAATCTGGTGCAGCGTGCCAGAGAACAAAAGCTCGATCCGGTCATAGGCAGGGATAATGAAATCCGAAATATCGTTCGAATCCTTTCCCGAAAGACAAAAAACAATCCGGTATTGATTGGTGAACCGGGTGTTGGTAAGACAGCAGCCATCGAGGGACTGGCACAGAGAATTGTTCGCGGGGATGTACCGGATTCTTTGAAAAACAAAGATATCTTTGCTCTGGATATGGGAGCGTTGCTTGCCGGTGCAAAATATCGTGGAGAATTTGAAGAGCGTCTCAAAGCAGTTTTGGATGAAGTGAAGGAATCCGATGGACAGATTATTCTGTTTATTGATGAGATTCATACCATTGTAGGTGCCGGTAAGACCGATGGTGCGATGGATGCAGGCAATATGCTCAAACCGATGCTGGCGAGAGGTGAGTTGCATTGTATTGGTGCAACCACATTGGATGAGTATCGAAAGTATATCGAAAAGGACCCTGCTTTGGAACGAAGATTCCAGCCAGTGCTGGTGGATGAGCCTACTGTGGAAGATACAATCTCCATCCTCCGAGGCATCAAGGATCGATACGAGGTGTTCCATGGAGTAAAAATCAGTGATGGTGCATTGGTCAGTGCAGTGACGCTTTCCAATCGATATATTACGGACCGGTTCCTTCCGGATAAGGCTATTGATTTGGTAGATGAGGCCTGTGCAATGATTAAGACAGAACTTGATTCCATGCCGGCAGAGCTGGATGAAATCTCCAGAAAGATTATGCAGTGGGAGATTGAGGAAGCTGCGCTTAAGAATGAAACGGACAAATTGAGTCAGGACAGACTGGCAACACTTCGAAAAGAATTGGCAGAGCTCAAGGAAGAATCCAAGCAGATGAAGGCTGTCTGGGAGCATGAAAAACAGGAAGTGGAGCGTGTGACCGGATTGCGCGAGCAGATTGAAAGTGTGAAGAAAGACATCCAGGTTGCACAAAGAGAATATGATTTGGAAAAAGCTGCAAAGCTTCAATATGGAACCTTGCCAAAGCTTCAAAATGAATTGGAGGAATTGGAACAGAAGGTATCCACAAAGGAACGTACTATGCTTCATGAGTGTGTAACGGATGAAGAAATCGCGAAGATTGTTTCCAAGTGGACAGGAATTCCGGTTGCGAAGCTCACAGAAAGTGAAAGAAATAAGACCTTGCATCTGGATGAGGAACTTCACAAGAGAGTAATCGGTCAGGATGAGGCAGTTCGTCTGGTCAGTGATTCGATTATCCGTTCAAAAGCAGGCATCAAGGATCCGACTAAGCCAATCGGTTCCTTCTTATTCCTTGGCCCAACCGGTGTAGGTAAGACAGAACTTGCCAAGACCCTGGCGCAGGCTCTGTTTGACAATGAAGCAAATATTGTGCGTATCGATATGAGTGAGTATATGGAAAAGCACAGTGTTGCAAGACTGATTGGTGCGCCTCCGGGATATGTCGGATATGATGAAGGTGGTCAGCTGACAGAGGCAGTACGAAGAAAACCATACTCTGTTGTGCTGTTTGATGAAGTGGAAAAAGCCCACTCAGATGTATTCAATGTGTTGTTGCAGGTGCTTGATGATGGACGAATCACCGATTCCAAAGGTAAAACCGTTGATTTCAAAAATACAATACTCATTATGACTTCGAATATAGGTTCCGATTATCTGCTTGACGGCATTGATGCACAGGGCGAGATAAAACCGGAAGCACAAAATCAGGTTATGGGAGCCTTGAGAAATCATTTCAGACCGGAATTTTTGAATCGTCTCGATGAAATCATTATGTTCAAGCCATTAGACCAGCAGGCGATTGGCAATATCGTGAATTTGCTGGTTGCACAGCTCAATGAACGAATCGCAGATAAGGAGTTGACGCTTTCGATTAGCGACCGTGCGATGGCTCATATCATTGAAGCCGGATATGACCCTCAGTATGGAGCCAGACCACTCAAGCGATATTTGCAAAAGAATGTTGAAACCCTGGTGGCGAAGAGTATCCTGTCCAACGAGCTTCGAGCAGGTGATGATTTGGTTTTGGATTATCATGGTGACAAGCTTGTTGTTGAGAAAAAGAAATAAAATATAGAATGAAATAAAAAGCCTCGCATAAACTATACACAAAGTATATAGATGTGGGGCTTTTGTTATGGCAGTAAAAATTGTATTAGATGCCGGACATGGCGGCTATGATAATGGAGCAAGCTTTAACGGTAGAAATGAAAAGGATGATACGTTGAAGCTGACGCTTGCTGTGGGAGAAATATTAAAGGCTCAAGGGTATGATGTTGTCTATACAAGGACAGAGGATGTGTATGACTCTCCGGTAGAAAAAGCAAGAATCGGAAATCAAAGTGGGGCGGATTATTTTGTATCCATCCACAGAAACTCTTCTCCGACTCCAAATCAATATAACGGTGTGCAGACATTGGTGTATAATGATGCGGGTACGAAGGCGACCATGGCGCGCAATATCAATAAGGAATTGGAACAGGTGGGCTATCGCAATATCAATGTTGTAGAACGACCGGATCTCGCGGTGCTGCGGCGGACACAGATGCCTGCGGTTTTGGTTGAGGTTGGATTTATTAACAGTGAAGTAGATAATCGACTGTTGGATAACAACTTTTCGCAGACGGCCGAAGCGATTGCAAGAGGAATCGATGAGACATTACAATCCAGAGCGATGGCTCCGGTGCAGGAAGAAAAGGTGGTAAGCGCTTCTTATATATCAAATGATTACTATGGAATCGAAAGCAAGGCTGCGATGAAGGAAAACGATAGAATCAGGTATCAGATTCTGATTGGCATATATCGCAGTCGGGGTGCGGCAACCTATCATGCAAATCAATTTGCAAATGAAGGATATGACACAGAAATATATGATGACGACGGATTGTTTCAGGTACGGGTTGGACAGTTTGCAAACTTGGAGGATGCTCAGATTATGCAGAGAGAACTTCGAGACAAGGGATATGATACGTTGATTGTAAGAAAAAATTATAAAAATAGTTGACATACATAAATAGACTGTGATACTATACCAAACGATGAACTGCCGTAGACAGTAGGTGCCGTAAGGTATAAGCAGGAAAACGCCTACCGAGGAAGAATCGTGATGAACGAATTTTAACTCTCATGCTACGCGCTGCGAAGATGAGAGTTTTTCTTTTTTGCGCAGTTTCCATAAATACTATAAGGAGGTGCAAAACTTTGGCTAAGATCGAGTTAAAACAGCCTATCGTTGAGGAAATCAAGGAGAATATTAAGGACGCTAAGTCAGTAGTATTAGTTGATTACCGCGGACTTACAGTAGAGCAGGATACAAATCTTCGTAAGTCAATGAGAGAGGCAGACGTTATTTACAAGGTATACAAGAATACCATGGTAAAGCTTGCTATCGATGGAACAGAGTTTGATTCACTCAAGGATGATCTTGAGGGACCTACAGCTGTTGTAATCTCTAAGACAGATGCAACTGCTCCTGCAAGACTTGCAGCAAACTTTGCAAAGGCAAATCCACAGCTTGAGCTCAAGTGTGGTGTCGTAGAGGGAACTCACTACGATGCAGCCGGAATCAAGACAATTGCTACGATTCCATCAAGAGATGAACTTATTTCCAAGTTCCTTGGAAGTATCCAGTCACCTATCGCAAACTTCGCTCGTGTTATTAAGCAGATTGCTGAGAGCAAGGAAGCATAAGAATTTACATTAATATTAGAAAATATGGAGGATTATTATTATGACAACTCAGGAAATTATTGAAGTTATCAAGGGTTTATCAGTATTAGAGCTTAACGATCTCGTTAAGGCATGTGAAGAAGAATTTGGCGTATCTGCAGCAGCAGGTGTTGTAGTTGCAGCAGCAGCTGGTGATGGTGCCGGCGCAGCTGAGGAGAAGGATTCCTTCGACGTAGAGCTTACAGATGTAGGACCAAACAAGGTTAAGGTTATCAAGGTTGTACGTGAGTGTACAGGTCTTGGTCTTAAGGAAGCTAAGGACGTTGTTGATAACGCTCCTAAGACAATCAAGGAAGGCGCTTCTAAGGAAGAGGCTAACGAGATTAAGGAGAAGCTTGAGGCTGAAGGCGCTAAGGTTACTCTTAAGTAATTCGATTTTTAGTCAAAGAAAAGGCACTGACTTAGGTCAGTGCTTTTTTGTTCGTCTGTCAGGAAAAATATTCATAGAAATATAATTATTTTGTTGACAGTTATTGACATAGGTGTTAAGATGTTAAAATGTCATTATTATGGACATGTGTGCCATAATTTCAGATAGATAAGAATAACCAAATAAATTCAAGGGGTGAATGCGTCTATGAAAAAGTACAGAATGCGTCCTGTGGAATCGGGAAGAGGAATGCGAATGAGTTTTTCAACTGAGAAGAGAGTTTTGGACATGCCAAACCTCATCGAAGTGCAGAAAGATTCTTATCAGTGGTTCCTTGATGAAGGTTTGAGAGAAGTCTTTCGTGATATCTCTCCTATCGTTGATTTTACAGGCAATTTGAGTTTGGAATTGGTGGACTATCAGCTTTGCAAGGAAGACATCAAGTATTCTATCGAGGAATGCAAGGAAAGAGATGCTACTTATGCTGCACCAATCAAGGTAAATGTACATTTGCGTAATGAGGAAACCGGAGAAATCGCACAGCACGATATCTTTATGGGAGATCTTCCTCTTATGACAGAGACCGGTACATTTGTAATCAATGGAGCTGAGCGTGTTATCGTTAGCCAGTTGGTTCGTTCTCCGGGTATCTACTATGCCATCGATCACGATAAATTTGGAAAGACATTGTACTCATCAACGGTCATTCCAAACAGAGGTGCATGGCTTGAATATGAGACAGACTCAAACGACGTATTCTATGTACATGTAGATAGAAATAGAAAGGTGCCAATCACTGTTTTGATTCGTGCACTTGGTATCGGTAATAATCAGGATATTATCGATTTGTTTGGTGACGAACCAAAGATTATGGCCAGCTTGGAAAAGGATGTTTCCAACAGCTATGAGACAGGTTTGATTGAGCTGTATAAGAGATTGCGTCCGGGTGAACCAGAGGCTGTAGATAGTGCAGAGGCTCTGTTCCGTGGCATGTTCTTTGACGCTAGAAGATACGACCTTGCAAAGGTTGGACGTTACAAGTATAATAAGAAGCTCGCACTTCGCAATCGTATTTCCGGTCATGTGCTGGCTGAGGATGTAATGGATCCAAGTACCGGTGAAGTTTTGTTTGCTGCTGGAACCACTCTGACCAGAGAGGATGCAGATGTAATTCAGAACGCAGCGGTTCCGTTTGTGTGGATTCAAACAGAGGAGAGAAATGTAAAGGTTCTTTCCAATATGATGGTTAATCTTTCTGAATATGTAGGATTCAATCCACAAGAGGTTGGAATCCATGAAGACGTATACTACCCGGTATTAGAGAAGTTATTGGAAGAGTATGATGACGAGGATGAACTCAAGGCTGCGATTGCTGCAACAGTACCTGAGTTGGTGCCAAAGCACATTACAACGGAGGATATCCTTGCTTCTATTAACTATAATATTCATTTGGAGTATGGCATCGGAAATGACGATGATATCGACCACTTGGGCAATCGTCGTATTCGTGCGGTTGGTGAGTTGCTTCAGAACCAGTATCGTATCGGCCTTTCTCGTTTGGAGAGAGTGGTTCGTGAAAGAATGACAACACAGGATCAGGATACCATAACTCCACAGTCGCTGATCAATATTAAGCCTGTAACAGCTGCAGTGAAGGAATTCTTCGGAAGTTCACAGTTGTCACAGTTTATGGATCAGAACAACCCATTGTCAGAGTTGACACATAAGAGACGTTTGTCAGCCCTTGGTCCTGGTGGTTTGTCGAGAGACCGTGCCGGATTTGAGGTTCGAGACGTTCACTATACACATTACGGAAGAATGTGTCCGATTGAGACTCCTGAAGGTCCTAACATCGGTTTGATCAACTCATTGGCTACTTATGCAAGAATCAATGAATATGGATTTATTGAGGCTCCATATCGTAAGATTGATAAAACAGATCCTGCAAATCCGGTAGTAACAGATGAAGTTGTTTACCTGACAGCAGATGAAGAAGATAACTATATCGTAGCGCAGGCGAATGAGCCATTGGATGAAGAGGGACATTTTGTCAAGAACAATGTCTCCGGACGTTTCCGCGAGGAGACATCTGAGTTCCCTAAGGCAAACGTGGATTTGATGGACGTATCTCCAAAGATGGTATTCTCTGTTGCTACATCCATGATTCCTTTCTTGGAGAATGATGATGCGAACCGTGCCCTCATGGGATCAAACATGCAGCGTCAGGCAGTGCCACTTCTTCGTACAGAGGCTCCGGTTGTCGGAACCGGTATGGAAGCAAAGGCAGCGGTAGATTCCGGAGTTTGTATCGTTGCAAAGAATGATGGTATCGTAGAGATTTCATCCAGTGAGAAGATTGTGGTTCGTTGTGATGATGGTAGTGTGGATGAATATCATGTTATCAAGTTCTCACGAAGCAATCAGGGTAACTGTATGAACCAGCGCCCGATTGTCTGCAAGGGTGACCGTGTAACAAAGGGTATGGTAATTGCAGATGGTGCTTCCACATCAAATGGTGAAATTGCACTTGGTAAGAACCCATTGATCGGATTTATGACCTGGGAAGGTTATAACTACGAGGATGCGGTATTGCTCAGTGAGCGTTTAGTAAAAGAAGACGTATACACTTCTGTCCATATTGAAGAATATGAGACAGAGGCCAGAGATACAAAGCTTGGACCGGAAGAAATCACAAAGGAAGTATCCGGAAATGGTGATAATGCATTGAAGGATCTGGACGAGAACGGAGTGATTCGTATCGGTGCTGAAGTTCGTGCCGGTGATATTCTGGTAGGAAAGGTTACTCCAAAGGGAGAGACAGAGGCAACTGCAGAAGAGAGATTGCTTCGTGCCATCTTTGGAGAGAAGGCAAAAGAGACAAGAGATACTTCACTGAAGGTACCACATGGTGCTTACGGTGTTGTTATGGATACAAAGATCTTTACAAGAGAGAATGGAGATGAACTTCCACCGGGAGTAAACAAATCCGTTCGTGTATATATCGCGCAGAAGAGAAAGATTTCTGTTGGTGATAAGATGGCTGGTCGTCATGGTAACAAGGGTGTTATCTCACGTATCCTTCCAGTTGAGGATATGCCATTCCTTCCAAACGGACGTCCGCTTGATATCGTATTGAACCCATTGGGTGTACCTTCCCGTATGAATATCGGTCAGGTGCTTGAAATCCACTTGGGACTTGCAGCAAAGGTACTTGGATTTAATGTTTCAACTCCTGTCTTCGATGGTGCAAACGAGCATGATATTATGAATGCACTTGAGATGGCAAATGATTATGCAAATGAAGATTGGGAGACATTCTACGAGAAGTACAAGGATGACACAGAGAAAGAGGTTATGGATTACCTCTATGAGAATCGTGCACATCGTGAAGAGTGGAAGGGTGTACCAATCAACCGTACAGGTAAGGTAAGACTTCGTGACGGACGTACCGGTGAAGAGTTTGACTCACCAGTTACCATTGGGTACATGCACTACCTGAAGCTGCATCACCTGGTTGATGATAAGATTCATGCACGTTCAACCGGTCCTTACGGAATGGTTACACAGCAGCCACTTGGTGGTAAGGCACAGTTCGGTGGACAGCGTTTTGGTGAGATGGAAGTTTGGGCTCTTGAGGCGTATGGTGCATCTCATACATTGCAGGAGATCCTGACTGTGAAGTCTGATGATGTCACAGGACGTTTGAAGACATACGAAGCAATCATCAAGGGTGAGAATATTCCGGCTCCGGGTATCCCAGAGTCTTTCAAGGTACTTTTGAAGGAGTTCCAGTCACTTGGTTTGGATGTGACAGTATTGGATGAGAACGAGCAGGTTGTAGAACTTGACGAGGAAGTAGAACCAATCAGTGAAGAAGTAAAGAACTTCATCAATGAGGCTTCTGATGATTACAATGAGAATCTCGAAGACAACGGATATAGCGGAATTAACGAAGACAACGAATTGGAAAGCCTTGCAGAGGATTTCATGGATGTGGACTTCGAAGATAGTTTCGATGATGAATTTTAAGGAAGGAGATTTGTAAGATGTTAGCGATGAATCAAGAAAAAACTCAAGAGCAGCCGATTAATTTTGATGCTATCAAAATTGGCCTTGCATCTCCTGAAAAGATTAGAGAATGGTCTCATGGTGAGGTAACAAAGCCGGAGACAATTAACTATAGAACTTTGAAACCGGAAAAGGATGGTCTTTTCTGTGAAAGAATCTTTGGACCGAGCAAAGACTGGGAATGTCACTGTGGCAAGTACAAGAAGATTCGTTTTAAGGGCGTTGTTTGTGATCGTTGTGGTGTAGAAGTAACAAAAGCTGCTGTTCGTCGTGAGCGTATGGGTCACATTGAACTGGCTGCACCGGTATCACATATTTGGTATTTCAAGGGTATCCCAAGCCGAATTGGTTTGATGCTGGATATCTCACCAAAGCTTTTGGAAAAAGTATTGTATTTTGCATCTTATATTGTATTGGATGCAGGTGATACAACATTGGAATACAGACAGGTTTTGTCTGAGACAGAGTATAGAAAAGCAGAGGAAGATTTTCCTGGCAGATTCCGTGTAGGAATGGGTGCAGAAGCAATCAAGGAACTTCTTCAGGCTGTTGATCTTGAGACAGAAGCTGCGACTTTGGCAGAAGAGTTAGAGACAGCAACCGGTCAGAAACGTGCACGAATCATCAAGCGTTTGGAGGTTGTGGAAGCATTCCGCAATTCAAACAACAAGCCAGAGTGGATGATTTTGGATGTTATTCCGGTTATCCCACCGGATATAAGACCTATGGTTCAGCTCGATGGTGGTAGATTTGCTACTTCCGATTTGAATGACCTTTACAGAAGAATCATCAACCGTAATAACCGTTTGAAGAGATTGCTTGACTTAAAGGCTCCGGACATCATTGTTCGAAATGAAAAGCGTATGCTTCAGGAAGCGGTCGATGCTTTGATTGACAATGGTCGTCGTGGACGTGCAGTTACCGGTCCTGGTAACCGTGCACTGAAGTCTTTATCAGATATGTTAAAGGGTAAGCAGGGACGTTTCCGTCAGAACCTTTTGGGTAAGCGTGTTGACTACTCCGGACGTTCCGTTATCGTAGTAGGTCCGGAACTGAAGATTTATCAGTGTGGACTTCCAAAAGAGATGGCAATTGAGTTGTTCAAGCCTTTTGTTATGAAAGAGTTAACAGCTCGTGGTTTGGCAAATAACGTAAAAGCTGCAAAGAAGATGGTAGAAGGTCTTGAGACCGAGGTTTGGGATGTATTGGAAGATGTTATCAAAGAACATCCGGTTATGCTCAACCGTGCTCCGACACTTCACAGACTTGGTATTCAGGCATTTGAGCCAATCCTTGTAGAAGGTAAGGCGATTAAGCTTCATCCATTGGTATGTACAGCGTTCAACGCCGACTTCGATGGAGACCAGATGGCTGTTCACCTTCCATTGTCAGTGGAAGCACAGTCAGAATGTCGTTTCCTGTTATTGTCACCAAACAACCTGTTGAAGCCATCGGATGGTGGTCCGGTAGCTGTTCCTTCACAGGATATGGTACTTGGTATTTATTACCTTACCATGGAGCGTTATGCAAGTCTGAGTGAAGAGGAAGCTGCAAAGGTAACCGTTGTAAAAGAGTATCTTACAGATGACGAAAGTGACAATCTTTACAAGTTAGAAGAAGATTGCAAGGCAGGAAATATTCATGCGAACGATTATGTAAAGGTTCGCGTGATTGCTAAGATGTCCAAGGACAAGAAGGAAGTCTTCTACAAAGAGATTATCAGCACTGCACGTAATTTCATGAAGCCATGCTTCAAGAGTGAAAATCTTGCATTGCTTGCATATGAAAATGGTGAGATTACATTGCACCAGAAGATTCGTGTAAAGAGAAGTATCACAACACCGGAAGGAAAGCAGATTTCCGGTATGGTAGAGTGTACACTTGGACGATTGATTTTCAACGAGATTATTCCACAGGATCTTGGATTTGTGGATCGTAGTGTGGATGCAAATGCATTGGATTTGGAAATCAACTTCCATGTCGGTAAGAAGGGCTTGAAGCAGATTCTTGACAAGTGTATCAATACACATGGTGCAACAAAGACAGCAGAAGTGCTTGATGATATCAAGGCTATGGGTTATCGCTATTCTACACGTGGAGCGATTTCCGTATCTATTTCCGATATGACAGTGCCTGCTGCAAAGAAGAATATTCTTGAAGATGCACAGGAAGTAGTAGATAAGCTCAACCGTTTGTATGGAAGAGGATATCTGACGGATGAAGAACGTTATCAGGCAGTTGTTCGTACTTGGGACAATTCCGATAAGATGCTTACAAAGGCGCTTTTGGATGGTTTGGATAAGTACAATAACATCTACATGATGGCTGACTCCGGTGCCCGTGGTTCTGATCAGCAGATTAAGCAGCTTGCAGGTATGCGTGGTTTGATGGCCGATACATCCGGACGTACCATCGAACTTCCAATCAAGTCAAACTTCCGTGAAGGTCTTGACGTATTGGAGTACTTCATTTCAGCGCATGGTGCGCGTAAGGGTCTTTCCGATACAGCACTTCGTACAGCGGACTCCGGTTACCTGACTCGTCGTCTGGTAGATGTATCTCAGGATCTCATTATTCGTGACGTTGACTGTTGTGCAGATTTGGATGAGAAGCCAGGTATGTATGTAGAAGCCTTTATGGAAGGCAACGAAGTAATTGAAAGCTTTAAGGATCGTATAACAGGTCGTTATGCGGCTGAGAGCGTATTTGATAAAGATGGCAATATGATTGTGAAGAAGAATCACATGATTACACCAAAGCGTGCAGAAAACATCATCAAGCATGGTGTGGACGTTGATGGAAAGCCATTCACAGAGGAAGGTGAATCTAAGCCAAGACGTGATGCGAAGCTGAAGATTCGTACGATTCTTACTTGTAAGTCTCATTTGGGTGTATGTTCAAAGTGTTATGGCGCGAACATGGCAACCGGTCAGGCCGTTCAGGTAGGTGAGGCAGTAGGTATTATCGCTGCACAGTCTATCGGTGAGCCTGGTACACAGCTTACAATGAGAACCTTCCATACCGGTGGTGTTGCCGGTGATGATATCACGCAGGGTCTTCCTAGAGTAGAGGAGCTTTTCGAGGCCAGAAAGCCAAAGGGACTTGCGATTATCGCAGAGTTCGGCGGTGTGGTTGAGATTCGCGAGACAAAGAAGAAGAGAGAGGTTGTTATTACCAATCAGGAAACCGGTGAGGCAAAGGCATACCTTATCCCATATGGTTCCCGTCTGAAGGTACAGGATGGACAGATTCTTGAAGCTGGTGATGAACTGACAGAAGGTTCTGTAAATCCACATGATATCCTGAAGATTAAGGGCGTTCGTGCGGTACAGGATTACATGATCCGTGAGGTTCAGAGAGTATACCGCCTGCAGGGTGTAGAAATCAACGATAAGCACGTAGAGGTTATCGTTCGTCAGATGCTTAAGAAGATTCGTATCGAAGAAAGCGGAGACACCGGATATCTTCCGGGCATCAACGTAGATGCACTCGACTTTGCAGAAATCAATGAGAAGCTTGAGGCAGAAGGCAAGCAGCCGGCGAAGGGAACACAGATTATGCTTGGTATCACCAAGGCTTCCCTTGCAACAAATTCATTCTTGTCAGCTGCATCCTTCCAGGAGACAACAAAGGTTCTTACCGATGCCGCTATCAAGGGCAAGGTTGATCCATTGATTGGTCTGAAGGAAAATGTATTGATTGGTAAGCTGATTCCTGCCGGTACCGGTATGAAGCGTTATTGTTCTGTGAAGCTTGATACAGGAAGCAACGATATCGAACTTCCGGAGCTTGATGCGCAGATGGATATCGATACAGAGGTTGAAACCGAAGAGGAGATGGATGTTGTGCAAGAGGAAGAGACAGAAACAGTCGCTTCTGACGTGACCGAAGAATAAATAAAGTTACTGAGCGCACATGTTGCAAAATACATGTGCGCTTTTTTATTTTAGGTGTTGACAATGACAAATGCAGATAATATAATACAAAAGCATGCGTGTCTTGCATGCATATCATTATTTTGAATGGAGGTGAAAACATGCCAACTTTTAACCAGTTAGTTAGAAAGGGAAGACAGACTGTAGAGAAGAAGTCTACTGCACCAGCTCTTTTGAGAAGTTACAACTCTTTGAAGAAGAAGCCTACTGACACTGCTTCACCACAGAAGAGAGGTGTTTGTACAGCAGTTAAGACTGCTACTCCTAAGAAGCCTAACTCAGCTCTTAGAAAGATTGCCAGAGTTCGTTTGTCAAACGGAATCGAGGTTACATCTTACATCCCGGGAGAAGGTCACAACCTTCAGGAGCATAGCGTTGTTCTGATCCGTGGTGGTAGAGTAAAGGACTTACCTGGTACAAGATACCATATCATCAGAGGTACTCTTGATACAGCAGGTGTTGCTAAGAGACGTCAGGCACGTTCTAAGTATGGTGCTAAGAGACCTAAGGATGCAAAATAAGGTTTCGTAACAACCATCTCAGTTCGTTTTCAAGAACTAAAAAGTGCGAAAGTAGGTTATGTTTTCTATCATATAATATATAGAAGAATAGCAAATTCCGCACGAACATATTTCCACAATACTCAAGCATAACGGGTAACGGTGTTGTGTTGGTTGAGGGAAATATGAGTACCGTTGAATTAATTCGGACATTTTGTCCCAAAATAATTAAGGAGGGAAGAACCGTGCCACGTAAAGGACATATTGCAAAGAGAGACGTATTAGCGGATCCTATTTACAACAATAAGATCGTGACAAAGCTTATCAACAACATCATGCTTGATGGTAAGAAGGGTGTTGCACAGAAGATTGTTTACGGTGCATTTGATCGTATCGCAAACGAGACTGGTAAGGAGGCTTTAGAGGTATTCGAAGAGGCTATGAACAATATCATGCCTTCACTCGAGGTTAAGGCAAGACGTATCGGTGGTGCAACATATCAGGTTCCTATCGAGGTTAAACCTGATAGAAGACAGGCTTTGGCTCTTCGTTGGTTGACAACTTACTCACGTGCGAGAAGTGAGAAGACCATGGAAGAAAGACTTGCTAAAGAGCTTATGGATGCAGCAAACAATACAGGTGCATCTGTTAAGAGAAAAGAAGATATGCACAAGATGGCAGAAGCAAACAAGGCATTTGCTCATTACAGATTCTAATCTGGCATATCGATATTGGATTAATATAAGGAGGAAAAAACCTTGGCTGGAAGAGAATATCCACTTGATAGAACAAGAAACATCGGTATCATGGCACACATCGATGCCGGTAAGACAACTCTTACAGAGAGAATTCTTTACTATACCGGTGTTAACTATAAGATTGGTGAGACTCATGATGGCGCTTCTACCATGGACTGGATGGAGCAGGAGAAAGAGCGTGGTATCACAATCACATCTGCTGCTACAACCTGTCACTGGACATTAGAGGATCATCATAAGAAGAAGCCGGGTGCTTTAGAGCATCGTGTCAACATCATCGATACTCCGGGACACGTAGACTTTACTGTAGAAGTAGAGCGTTCACTTCGTGTATTGGACGGAGCTGTTGGTGTATTTGATGCAAAGGCTGGTGTTGAGCCACAGTCAGAAAACGTATGGCGTCAGGCAGACACATACCACGTACCACGTATGGCATTCATCAACAAGATGGACAAGATGGGTGCAGACTTCTTCATGTCTGTACAGACTATCATTGATCGTCTTGGTAAGAATGCAATTCCTGTACAGATTCCAATTGGACAGGAAGATGACTTCGCAGGTTTGATCGACTTGTTTGAGATGGAAGCATATTACTACAAGGATGACAAGGGCGAAGATATTGAAATCACAACAATTCCGGATGATTTGAAGGATCTTGCTGACGAATGGCATGAGAACCTTGTTGAGAAGTGTTGTGAGTTAGATGACGATTTGATGATGCAGTATCTTGAGGGTGAGGAGCCATCTATCGATGATATGAAGGCTGCACTTCGTAAGGGTACTATCGCAAATGAAGCTGTTCCTGTATTCTGTGGATCAGCATACAAGAATAAGGGTGTTCAGAAGTTGTTGGATGGTGTTATCGAGTATATGCCGGCTCCAACAGACATTCCTGACATCACAGGTGTAGATGAGGATGGTAACGAAGTAACTCGTCCTTCATCTGATGAAGAGCCATTCTCAGCATTGGCATTCAAGATTATGACAGACCCATTCGTAGGAAAGTTAGCTTTCTTCCGTGTGTACTCAGGTACTTTGAACTCAGGTTCTTATGTACTCAACGCTACAAAGGGTAAGAAGGAGCGTGTTGGACGTATCGTTCAGATGCACGCAAATTCACGTACAGAG
>JBJENA010000025.1:0-20055 GCA_051879955.1 Wujia sp. | reverse complement strand
ATGCGGTATCTAACTGATTAACAAATGAACAAAGAGACTGTGGTTGGAGCCTTTCAAAAACCATCTGGTGGTAGGAGAACAGAACCAATCCACAGCATCTTATATATCATAGTCGAACCTACAGAAGAGGTAAAGAAAGGACTATGACTTAATAATTGTTAAGACCTTGGAGAAGGTCTCTAAAAACTACTACTATATAATACGAGGAAATAAGAGGGGATAGCAGATGGAAACGTTCAGGGATTCTGGAATTAAAATGAATGTCATAGAAGAGATTCGAAACATCGCTAAAGACTGTGAGGTTGAGAAGGTGTATCTGTTTGGATCCCGTGCAAGAGGAGATTATAAGTCGCGCAGTGATATAGATTTGGCTTTTTGTGGCGGAGATGCGAATGACTTTATATTTAGAATTGATGATGAGACAGCGACTCTTCTTCAGTTTGATATTGTGGATTTGAATCGACCGGTTCAAAAGCAGCTTCAGGAGTCTATTTGGAAAGAGGGAATCCTTATTTATGAAAAAGTATGATAATTTTGTAAATGCATTGCAAAACCTAAAAGATATATATGAGTATGAGGAACCATACGGAAACGTGGAATTAACAGGTCTGGTCGGTTTGTTTGAAGTGTGCTTTGAACAGGCATGGAAGGCAATGAAGGAGATTCTTGAGGATCAGGGATTTGACGAGGGAAAGACAGGATCTTCCAAACAGATTTTGAAGACGGCATATCATGCAAAGATGATACACAAGGAAGAGATATGGCTTGATGCCTTGATATCAAGGAATAATGTGGCGCATGCATATAACAAAGAGATTGCCATGGATATCATTCACAAAACAAAGAACCAATATTATGATATGTTTTGTGAGCTAAAGGAAGAGATACAGGCGAACTGGTTATAGAGAGGGAAAATACATGCAGGAAGAACAATTTATAGATGCAAAAAAATGGAGAAAAACATTCAACTCCATTAATAATACGCTGGTAATAGTCATTTTTGGGGTCGAGCTTGCGATGTTTGTTCTGCTGTTATTTCAGGACAATATTCAAAGGTCGATACCGTATTACACAAGGCGGTATATCGTCATGCCGACATTGGAAAATCTTGCAATCGTCACAATCTCGTATTTTCTTCGAAAGGGATTTGAAAAAAATGAGAAGGTACAAAATGCCTTGCCGATTTTTACGCTGACCGCTTTGTGCACAGTTGTGACGGCGACGCACTATACGTTTTCCAATACAATTGCGATTCTATGTATACCGGTATTTATGACGGTTGTATTTGAGAATCATAAGCTATGCCGAGCAACGTCTATGTTGTGTCTGGTTGGAATTGCAATCACGATGCTTACGCGACATCTGTTTGGAAAAGGTTTTTTCAGAGATTCGGATTTTGTTCCGGAGACGATTATTGCAATCGTGGTTGTCGTCGTGGTGGAAAGGCTGACACAAAAGATTATCCACATGCTTCGCACGCATCATAGAAATCTCGTGATGGCTATGGAGGCAGCAGAGGAAGCAAAGGAGCGGGAGATGTTGGCAAACAATGCGAAAAGCGCTTTTTTGGCCAATATGTCGCATGAGATTCGGACTCCGATTAATGCTATTTTGGGGATGAATGAGTTGATTTTGCGCGAAACGAAGGACCAGAATGTTTTGGAATATGCAGAAAATGTGCAGACAGCCGGAAACACGCTGTTGCATCTGGTCAATGATGTACTTGATATCTCCAAGATTGAATCCGGAAAGCTGGAAATTGTTGATGTGGAGTATGAAACGGCAAGTGTAATTCATGATTGCTACAACCTCATCAATGAGCGTGCGAAAAAGAAGCAACTCAAAGTTGAGGTCAAATGTGAAGGAGAGATTCCTTGCAAGCTGTACGGAGATGAGGTACGTATCCGTCAGATTATTACGAATCTGCTTACCAATGCAGTAAAATACACAAACGAGGGTTCTGTAACCTTGAATTTGCGATATACAAAGAACCGGCTACACATTGAGGTTTTAGACACCGGTATCGGTATGAAGCCACAGGTGATGTCAGAGCTATTTGATACCTTTAGTCGGTTTGATATGGAACGCAATCGAAACATAGAAGGAACCGGACTTGGGCTTGCCATTACCAAGCAGCTGGTGGAGCTGATGCAGGGAACGATAAATGTGAGTAGCGAATACGGAAAAGGCTCCTGCTTTACGGTAGAGGTTCCACAGCAGGTAAGAGATATGACACCGATTGCGGATATCGAGACAAGCATCAACCACAACACACAGGGAGAATACACATATAAGGAGTTATTTGTGGCACCGGATGCAAGGATCATGGTTGTTGATGATGTACCTATCAATCGTGAGGTGTTTGCAAGGCTGCTTAAAAATACGCAGATGCAAATCGACAAATGTGAGAGCGGTGCCGAGTGTATCAAATGTGTGCAGCAGGCACATTATGATATCATATTCATGGACCATATGATGCCACAGATGGATGGTGTCGAAACGTTCCGTAAGCTTAAGGAACAATATAGTGAATATATAAAGGATACACCGGTCATTATGTTGACTGCAAATGCGATTTCCGGTGTAAAACAGGAATATATGGATGAGGGTTTTTGTGACTATCTGTCCAAGCCTATAAAAGCGGACAAGCTGGAAAGAATGCTGGCACGTTATTTGCCGGCAGAAAAAGTACAAAAAACCGCGAACTAGTAACTTTGGAGGGGCGTAGCATGTTGGGATTTCGCACAGTAAAGGTAAAAGAGAGAAGTAAACAGATGTATGATCTTTGTTTAAAGCGTGCGAAGAGCATCGGTCATACAGACTTTATTAAATCAAATGGAAAGTCTGATTTAACAAAGACGTTTCGCATTGATATGCTCAATTTTCTGGTCTATATAGCATTTTCGGATGGTAGAATCTCAAAAGAAGAATATAAATACATAAACCTGTTGATGGGAACCGAGTTCACAAAGGAATCCATTATTGGTTATGCAAATACATGGGGGTTGCAGACAGAGAGCATCAAGGAACAACCACCTCGTTCTCTGGAACCGTTTGTGCGTTCCAATGTTGGTGGTGAGACAGGAGAGATATCGAATGAATACTATGATTTAGTGCAACTGTATGTGACAACATTTAATTATATTGGAAATGATTTGATTGCCAGCAACGATGATATCAATCCGGGAGAGGTGCAGGCGCTGTCTTCCTATATCATGATGCTGACAGAAAATATTGAGGAGATTCAAGGAAAGATGGAGGCGTACAAGCCGACCATTGCATTTGAGCATGGAAGCAAGGTGAAGCAGGAAGAAAAACCGGATTATACATACAACGATACCATGGACTCTATGACCTTTGATATGCGGGATTCTCTGGAAATGCGACCGATTAGAAAGAAGCTTACGGAGCGGACAGAGAAGACGCAGGAAACGGATTCTTGCGAAGCGACAGAAACCGGACATGGTGTGGAGGTTCGAAAACAGGCACAAAAGGAGACTTCCAAGACACCTACGAACAAGGAAACGGGTGTATCCGAAGAGTACAATGTGGATGTATTGCTTCGTAACCTCAATGAGCTGACTGGTATGGCGAGCGTCAAAAATGAAATTAACAACATGATTAACCTTCTGCGTATCTGTAAAATCCGTCAGGAGAAGGGCTTGCAGACACCACCGGTTACCAACCATATGGTCTTTCTTGGAAATCCCGGTACCGGTAAGACGACAGTGGCGCGTATCCTGTCAAAGATTTATTGTGGATTAGGTGTGTTATCAAAGGGACATCTGGTGGAAGTAGATCGTTCCGGCCTGGTTGCCGGCTATATGGGTCAGACCAGTGAGAAGGTCATGGAGGTAATCGAGCGTGCGAAAGGCGGAATTCTCTTTATCGATGAGGCGTATGCGCTTGCCACCAAGCAGGAGGGAGACTTTGGTCAGGAGGCCATCGATATCCTGAATAAGGCGATGGAAGATAATCGCGAGGACTTGATTGTGATTGCGGCAGGTTATCACGACGAGATGCAGAGCTTTCTGGATGCAAACCCGGGTCTTCGTTCCAGATTTAACAGAACGATAGAGTTTCCGAATTACGAGGCGGAGGAATTGGTGGAGATTATGTGCAACCGCGCGAAATCTCTGGATTATACATTGACACAGGAAGCCATTGATTATGTGAAGGCAGAATTTGCCTTTGTGCTCGCGGACCCACCGGAGAATTTTGGTAATGCGCGTTCGGTTCGCAATTATCTCGAGCGAGTGATTCGCAATCAGGCAAACCGTCTGGTTGCAGAAGCGAATTTTAAGGAAGAAGACCTGCAGACGTTGACTTTGACAGATGTAAAGTCCGAGGAGCTGGAATAATTGAAACGATATCTATGTGATGGGTTGCAATCCTATCTACAATTGCATGATAAACCGGGATATATCGGACATATGCCGGGTCACAAACGAAAGTGTGAGACGAAAAAAACGGATATTGCGCAGGTGCTTACGAATCTGTGGCAGATGGATGTGACAGAGGTGCCGGGCACCGATGATTTATATGCACCGCAGGGGTTTATCCGGGATTCCATGGACCAGCTTCGCGGGATATATCACACAGCTGCAAGCTATTATCTGGTAGGCGGTGCGACGGTTGGTATCCTGAGTGCGGTCTGTGCCTGCACAAAGCCCAAGGATCATATTTTGGTTGCGAGAAATTGTCATAAGTCTGTGCATCATGCGATTCATGTTCGCAATTTGGAGCCTGTTTTTTTGGAAGTTGCACAATCAATACAATATGGAATATATGGAGCCGTATCCGCAGATACGGTTGAAACCTATTTGGCTCAGGATGAAAAGATTACAGCAATTGTGATTACCTCACCGACCTACGAGGGTGTCGTGAGTGATGTGGCTGCGTTGTCCAAGGTGGCAAAGCAATATGGAGTGCGACTGATTGTGGATGAAGCACATGGCGCCCATCTGCCATTTTATATGCCTGCATTCAGTGCGGTCACGCAGGGTGCAGATGTGGTGGTACAAAGTACACACAAGACCCTTTGTGCTATGACACAGACGGCATTGCTACATGTGAATACGAAGGAGCTTGTTTCGGAGATAGAGATGTGGCTTTCGATATTTATGACTTCCTCGCCTTCGTATGTCTTGCTGGCAAGTATCGAGGATGCGGTCGCAAGAGCAAGTGAAAGAAATTGGGATGAATATAAAAGAAATCTGCAGGAATTTCGGTTGGCATGTCAGAGCTTAAAGAAAGTCCAATTGGTGGGACAGGAAGAATTATCGAGGGAGCTTGCATTTGCCTATGATGAGACCAGATTGGTCTTTTCATCACAGATACCGGGAGCCTTGCTTGCGCAGGCTCTGGAACAAGAGGGCAATGTCATCTGTGAGATGGCAGGTGAAGGTTATGTGGTGTTGATTTCGACGATGTCGGACTCGAAGGAGGATTTTGACTATTTGTATGCGGTGTTGCAGTCCATCGACGAGGGACTCGGACAGCTGCAGATGGTGGGAGTGGATGTGGAAAGTCAGACGATTGTTGATAAGCTTTCGATGGAAATAGGGCAAATCAGCCGGCAGGCAGTATATGTGTATCCACCGGGCAGTTATGTGATTGCATCCGGGGAGAAAATCACGCTGGCACATGTGCAGAAGCTGCAGGGATATGTAACGGCAGGATTACGACTGCGACAGGATGTGTATAACGAGCATCACAGGCAGGCGTGATTCATCTCATAGAGCAATTGATTTGTAGCTTGTACAGATTGTTGCTTTTGGATCGAAAAAATCAGGATGGAGTCTCTTGCGTCTTTGGCATAGAGCTTTCCTTCCTTTGCGATAGACAGGGCACGCTGAGTTTCTTCAAGATTGCAGCCAAGTGCCATGCAAATAGCAATCAATTTGTCACGGCCAGGTGTGCGCGTTCCTGAGAATATCTGATATCCATAGTTTCGTTGCAACAAAGCGTCCTGAATGACAGCACTTTTTTCCTTTCCTTTGATGGACAGAAGATATTCCAGATAAGAGGTAACTGTAGGGAATTCATCGATGTGTTCCTGTTGCAGATATTCTTCTAACTGGGACAGACAGTGCATCTGGGAAAGCATAGTATCCATATCAGCGGTTGATTTGGGAGTAAAATTGTGATTCATCATAATCTCCTTATACGAAGGGTACAGTAAAATAGTATACCATGTATGATAACACAGGAGAAGAAGATAGAAAAGAGGTTACCATGACACAGGAAGAAGAATATATCTTATCACAATATGAGTGTCTGCAGGAGATTTCACAGGCGGGATCACAGGTGAACAGTCGTGTATTTCTGGTGCGGAATCGACAGGATGGTAAAATATATATCAGGAAGGAACTACCGGTTGCAGAACGTGCGATCTTTGAGAAGATGCGCATATGTTCGCAGATGAGAGGAATACCCCGAATTTATCATGTGATTGCAGAGGATGACACAAAGATTATCGTCATTGAGGAGCATCTGAATCATCCGACACTTGATGATTTGATGAAGAAGCTTTCTGTGGATGATGTTCGTATGATTTTTATCAAGCTGTGTCGTATTATGCAGCAGCTGCATAGCTGTTATCCATGTATTGTCCACCGCGATATCAAACCGGAAAATATCATGGTTGATTTGTCCGGGCTTCATACAAAGGATGCATACAGTGGTGTGTATGTGATTGATTTTGGGGCTGCGAGACATGTGGAAGAAGGACAGACAAGAGACACAAGGCTGATGGGAACGATAGATTATGCAGCACCGGAACAATATGGGTTTGCGCAAAGTGATGCCAGAACCGATATATATGGAATCGGTGCAACCCTAAATGTCTGTATTGAAACGGTATTTTCCTATATCACAACGCAGGAGGAAAATGAATCGCTCAATCAGATGCGCCGCGTTGTTCTGACAGCCACCCAGATGGCACCAGCGGACCGGTTTCAATCCTGTAAGGAAATGGAGGATGCATTAATAATCGGTCTTCCGGATCGTTATTTTGAGGATGACAAGGCACAGAAAAAGCGCAGAAGAAAGGAAGAAATAAAACATTCGCCGCTACCACCGGGATTTCGAAGTAAAAATCCGATTCATATGGTGGTTGCAGTAGTCGGATATGCTTTTATTGCCATGGTGGCGGGTTCGGATAATTTTCGGGAACCATCTATCATTTTTACTATGATTGAACGTATTTTGGTTTGTGGTTCTTTATTATCACAGGTATTTATTGTGACCAATTACCTGGATGTGCAAAGCAAGTTGCCATTGGTAGGACACAAAAATATATTTGTCCGATTGTTTGGATTTGCCATCTCTATGATAGGGGCATTTTTTATATTTATCATGATTGCCGCCCTTATTGAGATATTATTTTTTAATCGGTAGGTGTATGCCGGCAGCATACCACAAGTGCCAACTCCCTTGCTATAATCCTCTTATAATCGCGAAAGGAGAATGAGGATAGATGGCAAAGGAAAAGAAAAAAGGTGGTATTGGCAAGATCATTGGAATTGTGATTGCAGTCATCGTGGTGCTTTGCATTTTGTTTGGAGGGGAGGATGAGACACCAAGCAAGGTGGGAAGTGTGGATACGAAGACGCAGCAGGATGCATCCAAGGATGAGACGCAGGAGCAGACAAGGTCGAATCGTTTTGTTGTTGGAGATATTGTTGAGACAAAGGAGTTACGTATCAGCTACCTCAGTGCACAGGAATACCAAAGCAATAATGAGTTCATACAACCGGACGATGGAAATGTGTATTACCGCATGGAGTTTGAGGTTGAAAACATTTCGGACGAAGACCAGTATGTTTCCAGTATGATGGATTGGGAATGTTATGCAGATGGTTATGTGGTAAAGCAGGAATACATCGGAGATGATGACCTTTCCGCAACACTTTCCGCAGGAAAGAAGGCAAAGGGCGCATTGTATTTTCAGATTCCGAAGGATGCCAAGAGCATTGAGCTGGAATATGATATTACTTTTTATGGAAATGACAAGATTGTATTTGTAGTGAAATAAGAAAGAAGGTGGAAGAATTATGAGTGATAATTCTTCCATTTTTTATGGCTCTTGTTTTTTGGGGATGCATATGATATAATGGGTCGACTTTGTGCTGGGAGGAGCGAAGTTTTCGAAAGGTTAGGAACCTTAGCGCCAGATCCTAAGAGGGACGGAAAAAAGCTTAGGATGACGAGGAGAAACGTGATCGAAAATTCGGCGGATGCGTTTCCGTATAGCTGAATACGAATACTGGTTTTAAATATGCGGGTGACTGCAAAACAAAGAACAGTAGTCAGCAAATATCAATTGAATAAGAAGAGGTAAGATTATGTGTGGAATTATTGGATTTACAGGTAAGGAACCGGCAAAGTCAATTATTATCAGCGGATTGGAGCGTTTGGAATACCGCGGGTATGACAGTGCCGGAATGGCACTTTTAGAGGATGGTAAGATCGATGTTCGCAAGCGTACCGGCAAGGTGGAGGAGCTTCGTAAGCTCTGTGAGGCAGAGGACCTTGGCGCAACCTGCGGAATCGGACATACCAGATGGGCAACACATGGTGGTGTAACCGATGCGAATGCACATCCACATCGTCAGGGAAAGGTGGTTTTGATTCACAACGGAATCATCGAAAACTACCGTCAGCTGATTGTGGAATACGGACTTGCAGATACATTGGTATCAGAAACGGATTCTGAAGTTGTTGCAGCCTTATTGGATAAGTTCTATGAGAGCGATCCGGTCGCAGCAATCAAGAAGGTTGTAAAGGTGTTGTCCGGTGCATTTGCACTTTGTATTATGTTCCAGGATATTCCGGGAAAGATCTTTGCAATTCGAAATGTCAGCCCAATGGTTGCGACTTCTTGTGAGAGAGGTTCCGTGATTGCGTCTGATCTTACAGCATTGATTGAGTTTTCAAAGGAATATTTTGTAGTTCCGGAATATCATTTACTTACGATGTCGGCAGACGGCATTGACGTGCGTGACTTAAAGGGCAATGCGGTTGAGCCTCAGATGCTCACTGTCAACTGGGACATCACAGGTGCGCAGAAGGGTGGATATCCATATTTTATGCTCAAGGAAATCTACGAGCAGCCGGATAGTATCCGCAATACGGTGTCACCAAGAATCAATCAGGGGCTTCCTGATTTTACGGCAGATGGCATCGATGATGAAATCTTCCTCAACTGCAAGCGCATTTCGGTGGTGGCATGTGGAACCGCCATGCATGCGGGAATGGTCGGTAAGCAGCTGATTGAGAAGAAGCTTCGGATTCCGGTGCATGTGGATTGTGCATCAGAATTTCGTTATAAGGACCCGATTATTGATGAGAATTCTCTGACGATTGTGCTTTCACAGTCCGGAGAGACGATTGATACATTGGAGGCATTAAAGCTTGCAAAGAGCAAGGGTTCAAAGGTATTGTCCATCGTAAACGTGAAAGGCTCTACAATTGCAAGAGAAAGTGATTATGTGCTTTATACACATGCAGGTCCGGAGATTGCGGTTGCAAGTACAAAGGCTTATACCGTACAGGTTGCGGCGATGTATCTCATTGCATGCAGAATGGGCTTGGTTAAGGGACTCATTGATGAGGTTTCTGCAAAGAAGTTCATGACGAAGCTTATCAATTCTTCCAATATCATCGAGGAGACATTAAAGTGTGCAAATGATATCAAGCGAGTTGCCAATCATATCAAGATGGCGACCGATACCTTCTACATCGGAAGAGGACTTGATTATACGATGAGCTTGGAGGCAGCGCTTAAGCTCAAGGAAATCTCTTATGTGCATGCAGAAGCGTATGCGGCAGGAGAGCTCAAGCATGGAACGATTGCGCTTATTTCAGACAACGTTCCGGTAATCGCACTTGCAACTCAGGAAGATGTCTATGCAAAGGTGATTTCCAATATCCGTGAGGTGAAGGCAAGAGGGGCTTATGTCGTACTTGTCAGCATGGATGAGTCTGTCACAGACGAGAGTATCTGTGATAAGCATATTCGTATTCCAAAGGTTGACAGTGAATTTACAACCTTTGCAACAGCTGTCGTTCTTCAGCTTGTTGCATATTACACATCTGAAGCAAAGGGACTGGATGTGGATAAACCAAGAAATCTGGCAAAATCCGTTACAGTAGAATAAACATGAAAGATTTGACAAAAGGCTTCCCGGCAAAGGTCATTTTGCTCTTTGCAATACCGATTATTTGCGGAAGTATTTTTCAACAATTTTATAATATAGCAGACAGTAAGATTGTCAGTACCTTTGTTGGCACCCGGGCTTTTGCGGCTGTGGGTGCCACAAGTGTTGTATCCAACACTTTGATTGGTTTTTTGAATTCTCTGACGCTTGGATTTGCGATTCCGATTGCAAATTGCTTTGGTAGCAAGGATTTTTCACGCATGCGAAAAAATGTTGCAGGAACCATAATCCTTACAGCAACGATGACGGTGATTTTAACATCTATTTTGCTGTTGCTGATTCCAAAGATCCTGGTGTTATTGGATACCCCGGCAGATATCATGGATGATGCACTTTCCTATGTGCGTATCATCCTGGCAGGAACCGTTTTTTGTTCGCTTTATAACATGTGTGCAAATGTCCTTCGTGCGGTGGGAGACAGTAAGACTCCGCTTTATTGCCTGATGACCTCTGTGGTGATCAATATTGGACTTGATTTGCTGTTTATCAAGGAATTTGAGATGGGAATTAACGGTGCTGCATATGCGACAGTTTTATCGCAGGCAATCTGTTCCTTTTTGTGTCTTGGGTATATCTTGCTTAAATTTCGTGATATCCTTCCAAAAAAAGGTGAATGGAAGCCGGAACAAGGGCAGTATGGCGAACTGATTACAACCGGACTTTCCATGGGACTTATGAGCTGTGTGGTAAATATCGGAACCATTGTATTGCAAAGTGCCATCAATGGTCTTGGTACTGATTATGTTGCGGCGCATACGGCTGCCCGAAAAGTATTCGATATCTTCACTGTGTCGTTATATTGTATCGGAAATGCCATGACGACTTATACCAGTCAGAACATGGGAGCGGGAAGAACTGACCGGGTCAAGCAGGGCGTACGGCATGCGGTTGCGATTTCCTGGACGATGACAACGGTACTTGTGTTTGTGTGTTATATTTTTGGACGTCCACTGTTTGTGTGGCTCACATCCACAGATAAGCAGGTCATTATTGATTCCGCGGTGATGTATTGCAGAATTAGTATCCTGTTTTTCTATGTGCTGGGACCATTGTTTATATTGCGATGTACCTTGCAGGGAATGGGACGAAAGGTGGTTCCGGTATGCTCAAGTGTGATGGAGATGTGTATCAAGGTTTTATCAGCGATGATTCTGGTTCCACACTTCAAGTATTTTGGTGTTATCATGACGGAACCGGTCAGCTGGGTATGTATGACGATTTTGCTTGCAAGTGCATATTTTATAAATCCACCGGATAAATATATAAAGCAATCACAATGTTGAAAAATAAGATTGTAATGTGGTACAATATAAATGACTATGTTATAAAGGGTGGTGATACGTTTGGGAAAACTCAAGCAACCAAAACCAGCGAAACAGCCAAAACCGGCCATTCGTTTCAAACCGGATAAAGAAGAAAAGAAACGTGAGAAGCTTGCGAAAAAACAAGAGAAAAAACGTAGCAAACGCGTTGACAGGTCCATTGGTATTTTTGCTGTGTTGTTATGTATCATTTCATCTGTATTAGATGTGGCGATTCGTCACAGGGGAGAAGCAAAAGAAAATTCAAAGAAAGAAGGATAAGAAGATGAACCCAATTAAGAACTTTGACGAGCTGTATGCACATTTAAGTGAATGTGAGATGAAGAAGATTGCGGTAGCTGTTGCACAGGATGATGCGGTGTTAGAGGCAGTTATCGAGGCAAAGAAGCGTGGGATTGCAGATGCGATTCTCGTTGGTGATGCAGACAAGATCAACGAGATTGCAAAAGAAATGAACGCAGATATCTCCGCATTCCGGATTATTGATGTGAAGGATACCACAGAGGCAGCGCTTACTGCAGTAAAGCTGGTGCATGATGGTGAAGCTGATATGTACATGAAAGGTCTGATTGATACAAAGGGATTCCTTAAGAGTGTCCTTGACAAGGAAGTCGGACTTCGAACAGGCAAGCCACTTTCACATGTTGCAATGTTTGAAATTGAAGGCTATGACAGAATGATGTATTTGACAGACGTTGCATTTATTCCATATCCAACACTTGAGGATAAGGTTGGAATCATCAATAATACCGTTGAGATAGCACATGCTTGTGGAATTGAGTGTCCAAAGGTTGCGCCTCTTGCAGCGGTTGAGGTGGTAAACCCTAAGATGCCTGCAACGGTTGAGGCAGCAGAGCTCACAAAGATGAACGAAGAGGGCAAGATTACAGGCTGTATCGTAGACGGACCGATGTCCATGGACCTTGCCATGGATCCGGAAGCAGCCAGACATAAGGGTGCAACAAATCGTAAAATTGTCGGAGATGCAGACATCTTCTTATTCCCGGATATCCATGCCGGTAACATTACATACAAGACATTGGTTCACACAGCAAATGTGAAGAACGGTTGTATCTTAACAGGAACGAAGGCTCCGGTTATTTTGACATCTCGTTCTGATACATTCGAGACAAAGGTAAATTCACTTGCACTTGCAGCAGTTGTTGCGGAGCAGATGAAATAATATTAATATATAAAAGACACACAGGTAATTGCAGGTTTTGCACTACCTGTGTTTCGCAATTAAAAAGAGATTATATGGAGGAAAGAAAAATGGGATACAAGTCATTGATTATTAACCCAGGTTCTACATCGACAAAGATTGGTGTGTTTGAGGATGAGACATTGTTGTTTGAGGAGACCTTACGTCATGCGACAGAGGTAATTTCCCAGTATGATTCCATCGTAGCACAGAAGGATTTTCGTAAGGAAGTCATCGCAAAGGTCCTTTCAGATAACAACTTTGACATTAAGACATTGGATGTTGTAGTTGGCCGTGGTGGCCTGCTTAAGCCGATTCCGGGTGGTACTTACGCTGTTACAGATGAATTGGTAAAAGACCTTGTAGAGGCAAAACGTGGTGAGCATGCTTCAAACCTCGGTGGTATTATCGCAAAGGATTTTGCAGATGAACTCGGAATTCCTGCATACATTGTTGACCCGGTTGTAGTAGATGAGCTTGCAGATGTGGCAAGACTTTCCGGTCATCCGGAGCTTCCGAGAACCAGTATCTTCCATGCCTTGAACCAGAAGGCGGTTGCAAAGCGTTATGCAAAGGAAGTTGGCAAGAAGTATGAAGATTTGAACCTTATCGTGGTCCATATGGGTGGCGGTGTCTCTGTTGGCGCTCACACAGGTGGTAAGGTTGTAGATGTATTCAATGCATTAAATGGTGATGGAGCATTTTCTCCGGAGCGTGCAGGTGGTGTGCCAAATGGTGAGTTGATTAAGCTTTGCTATTCAGGAAAGTATACAGAGAAGGAAATGGTTAAGCAGCTTGTAGGCGGAGCAGGTTACAATGCGTACCTTCATACCAATGATGCAAGAGATGTAGAGGATCTTGCATTCAACAAAAATGACGAATATGCAAAGCTCGTATTGGATGCATTTATCTATCAGGTATGCAAGGACATCGGAGCACAAGCCGCTGTTCTGAGTGGTAAGGTAGATCAGATTATTTTGACAGGTGGTATTGCATATTCTCCATATACAACCGGAGAAATCAAGAAGCGTGTAGGATTTATCAGTGATGTAACCGTATATGCAGGCGAGGATGAATTGCTTGCACTTGCACAGGGTGCACTTCGTGTTCTCAATGGAGAAGAAGAGGCAAAGGTATATTAAAAGAGGAGGCAATCATGGATAATCAACCAAACGAGCAACCGGTACAGCCGGTTGAGCCAATGAGTGAACAGCCGGTACCAGCACAGGAAAACCCCAGTGCGCAAGCGAATGTAAATGCCGCTTACAGTCAGCAACCATATGAACAAAATCCATATCCGGGATATGATCAGCAGGCATATGGACAAAATCAATACCAGGCTTATGGTCAGCAACCATACGGACAAAATCCATATCCGGGATATAATCAGCAGGCATATGGACAAAATCAGTACCAGGCTTATGGTCAGCAACCATACGGACAAAATCAGTACCAGGCTTATGGTCAGCAACCATACGGACAAAATCCATATCCGGGATATGGTCAGCAAGGCTATGGACAACAGCCGTATCCGGGCTATGGTCAGTCGCAGCAGGCTTCACAGATGGCAAGTCAGGCAGCAAAGCAGTTTGTTGCCGGTGCAAAAAATGTAAAAAATGATTTTACAAAGAATTTCAAGAAGATGGGAATCAGTACATTTTGTTTACTTGGAATCATCGCAGCAATGTTGCTGATTTTTGCACCATTTATGAATTTTGCGAGTGTGCATGTCAACGAGAAAATCAGTGAAAGTGGCATCCACATGAAGGTTAAAATTACTGATGGTATGAACCTTTTTGAGCTTAGTCAGCTGAGCAATACCATCGACCGAGGAATTGACGAGGCCAACGATTCCATGAAAAAATACAATCGAGATGGAATTGACAAGGACGACGTTGCAGATCTGATTGATGATGCCATCGATGAGGCTGTGGAAGATATGGATGATGAATATAGTGTAAAAAATGGTGACAAAACAGCGAAGGAGGCAGGCGGTCTGGCACATCTTGCACTCAAAGGAAAGATTGCGTTACTGTTGACTCCATGGCTGATGATTTTATCAGGGCTTGGCCTTTTGATTTTTACAGTTGTAAATAACAAGACCTTTAAGCTTGTATGTGCAGGTGTTCCACTTGCATGCTTGATTTGGCTTATGATTTGTTCTTCAAACTTCTTCTCTATGATGGGAATTGGTGTATGGGCAATCATGATTGGTATTGTTCTTGGAGTTGTAAGTGCTTTTAAGGATGTACCGCAATATATGTAGTATGTTGTAAAGAGAGAGTATGAAAAAAGGAGAAAAACATGGACAACAATTTTAACAATGGAAATGGCCAGCCAATGCAGCCGGATATGAACCAGCCGGGCTACGGTCAGCCGGTACAGCCGGATATGAACCAGATGGGCTACGGTCAGCCGGTACAGCCGGATATGAACCAGATGGGCTATGGTCAGCCGATGCAGCCGGATATGAACCAGATGGGTTACGGTCAGCCGATGGGCATGAATCCGATGCCATCCACACCACCGAAGAAGACAAAGAAGCCTCTGAGTAAGGGTGCGATTGCAGGTATTATTTCCGGAAGTATCGTCGGCGTTGCTGCGATTGTATGCGGAATTATCTTTATTCCAAAGTTGTTTAAGTCTGACCGGGAGGTCGTTCTTGAGGCAGTAGAGACTACATTTAATTCTTATTCTGTAGAAAATGTGAATGAGGATTATCTGGGTGCAACTGAAATCCAGAAGAAAATGCTCGAAAAAGGTGGAAGCAGTGAGGTAGTATATAACTACACAATCAGTGACGGTGATGTTTCCATGGATCTTGGAGTGAACGCAAAATCTGTCATTGACAAGGAGAACAAGAAGCTTTCGAGTGACGCAAAGATTACACTTGGCGGCGAGGATTTGATTGCCGCAGAGATTTATGCAGATGATGACAATACATATGTCTCAGTACCGGAGTTGATTGATGCATATTTCTCACTTCCAAACAAGGATGTATTGAATCAGGTAATGAATTCTCCACTTGGTGATGCCTTGAAGGAGTCTATGGATTCCGTACCTACAATGCCAAAGATTGATTTGGATTATTTTGCAGCTGTAGATGCAGACAGCAAGATTAAGCTTGAAGACAACGCGATGGATACCATCTGGGATAAGGCAGTATTTGAGAAGCAGGGCAAGAAGAGTGTTGCTGTAAATGGAGAAAGTATAAAGGCTGTTGAATATACAGTTACATGGACAAAGGAATCTTTGCAGGAAGGCGTTAAGGCTCTTTTGGATCAGGCAACAGCAGCTGTAAAGGATTCTGAAGAAATCATGAAGGAATCCGGAATGAGCATGGATGAGTTTGAAACCAGCATGGAGCAGGTTAAGGCGATGGTTCCAACACTTATCAATAGTGATTTGACTGTAAAGGTATATGTAAAGAACAAAAAGGCAGTTAAGATTCTCTGTGAGGATTCTGTATCCATTATGGGTGCAGTGAATTTTGATTATGAATTCTATGTTGATGCACCAAGCAGTGACGAGTTTGTAAATGCGGCAAGCATTGAAGCTGAGGGACAGAAGATTGGATATTTGTTAGAGCTTTCTGATATGAAGAATAGTCCGGATGGAACACTGGAGCTTTATGCTGATGAGGACAAATTTACATTGGAGCTTACAAGTGACCAGAAGAAGGATGGCGACAATGTCAGCGATACGATTACAATCAAGGCAGATAAGTATGCAACCATCGATATCAGCATGAATCAGTCTTCAAAGGATCATACCTTTGATGGTACGGTTGATGTAGCTGCAGAAGGCAGCAATGTTGCAACCGTTAAGTTTGACGGCGCGATTGAAAATGTAAAGAAGGGCAGTGCATATTCTGTCAACATCAAGAACATGAGCGTTTCTGCAATGGGTCAGGATATAATGACAGCAAATATGATGGTTCGTGTGGATGCGGATAACCGTGATGTGACTGCATTTGATGCTGCGAGAAAGGTTTATGAGATTACTGCGCTGACCGCTGACAGCTTTACGCAGATTGCGCAGGAGAATCAGGACAACATCACAAGCTGGATGAATCGTATTTCTGCGAACCCGGTGATTGGTTCTTTGATGGGTGGTGCTTCTTCTATTGAGGAAGAAATAAAAGAAGAAATTAAAGAAACTCCAAGCAGTGAGGATGCTGCAGAAGGTTCTGACGATGATGAAACTGCATATAAAGAGCCAACCATGGACGATGCAGTGCTTGAGACATACAGTGGAAATAAGTACAAGATTACCGGTTGTTTGGATGGATTTAAGATTTACTCTGCATACAGCTTTATGGTAAGCTTTGTAACAGATAATTATTCAACAATTGCGTATTCCATTTCAGAAGTAAGTTCTGCGCAGGAAGCAGTTGACACCTATTTTACAAGCATGAAGGATGATAGTGATTGTGAGATGATTGACAGTGCATATGCACAGACAACACAGGTAGATGGCAAGGATGTATTGTACAGCATGGAATCCTATTCTATGTTTGGTGCAAATATATTATCCGTTGCAGCAGCCACAGAGTTGGAATCAGGTGTATATGAAGTAGTCAGTGCGATGGTTTATCCGGACACCGATAATTATTCTGTAGAGGATATCTTGTCAACACTTTCAAGCAAATATATTGAAAAACAGTAAATTCAAATGAGGGATGCTATGATTCGCAATTGTAAGATCAAACAATGTATCATAGGTGCAGGACGTCCGAAAATCTGTGTTCCGATTGTAGGACACACGGTAGAGGATGTGTTGTGTCAGGCAGACCGAATTGTTCAGGTACACGAAAGCTCCACCATAGATATGGTGGAGCTTCGTGGCGATTATCTGGAGTTTCTTTCGGATCTGGAACAATTAAAACAATTATTAGAGATGGTGAGACCGCGTTTAGAAAAACAGGTATTGCTCTTCACCATTCGCAGTGAGAAAGAAGGTGGGCAAAAACTTGCGTTCTCACAACCTTCTATCGCGGACATCAACCGTTTTGTCATCGAAAACAAATTGGCAGATTTGGTGGATTTGGAATTGATGAGTGGAGAAGATTCCGTCAGGGAACTGGTTCGAATCGCACATGAAAACGATGTCAAAATCATCATGTCTAACCATGACTTTATCACCACACCATCCGAATCCGAAATCATTCAAAGACTGACAAGGATGCAGGAGCTTGGCGCAGACATCGCGAAGCTTGCTGCTATGCCAAACGACAGACTACAGGTTCTACAGTTGCTTCGCGCAACCGTAACAATGCAAAAGGAATTTGCACAGGTCCCAATCGTTACCATGTCAATGGGAAGTCTTGGAGCCATCAGCCGCATCAGTGGTCAGCTCTTTGGAAGTGCAGTCACATTTGCAAGCCTGGAGGTTGCATCTGCACCGGGTCAAATCCCCGTAAGTGACCTATCACAGCTACTTGCCAAGGTGGAGCAATACTGCATATAGGATTCATGTATATCGGGCAGGTCGAGGGCTCAAGGGATGTGATTACAACAACACTATACGGTGATTTCACCAATTAGTCTACGAATGCGTATGCGACGAATTTTGAGATATGTCACAAAAACGAATCGAAAACGCCAGCACTTAACGAACGCGTATAGCTAGACAAGAAGGGTTGCAAACCGCGCTCTCGCTCAGCGACCCGACGCAGCGGTACTAAGAAAAAATAAGGGTACAACAGCTAGATTTATCTAAACTGTTGTACCCTTATTTTTTCAAGTGCCGGCGTCTCTCGATGGGTTTGTCAACCCCTTCTTGCAAGTCTATACGCGCGAGTTTAGTACTGCTGCGTTGTTCGCTGAAGCGGGAGCGTGTTTTAGTGACATATACTCAAATTCGTCGCACGCATCTCGAATCTGTCTGTGGTGAAATCACCGTATAGAGTTGTTGTTATTCAGTGTCCATTGGGAAGCTGACTTTCCAGGACTTGCGCATAGCGTCACAAATCTGCATGATACGTAAGGTCTCGGAATGTGGCATCTCTGAAAATTCAGTTTTACCGACGATAATGGCATTTCTCGCAGAGATGAACTGGAATTCATATCCGGTTGTCTGCAAATCCGGTTTCTTCGTCTCAACGACCAGTTTGTGATCTGCGTTGTAGATACGGAAGGTCTCCGGGCAGTTAATGTTGTCAATTTCGATATAGCCGCGGTCACCGTAGATGCGAGCATTGTTGTCCGGCTGGTACATCAGGGTAACGAAGAGATTGGCAGTCCGCCCGTTCGGGAAATTCATCTGAAGCGTTTCCTGTGCATCGACACCGGTGTCGAGCTTCGCGCAGGTAGACGCAATGACCGGAGTGATCGGTCCGTAAATCATGGATACCAGATTCAGTGGATATACACCCAGATCAAGCAAAGCACCACCGGCAAGCTCCGGTTTTACCATGCGCTCCTTGTGGCGTAGGTCATAACCTAAGCTACAGGTAATATTCGTAACATTTCCAATGACACCCTTCTGGATGTATTCCAGAAGAAGACGGTACATCGGCATAAAGCGAATCCACATTGCCTCGCCACAGAATACCCCTTTCTCCCTGGAAAGATTAAGAACCTCTTCCGTAGTCTTGGCATTATAGGAAAATGCTTTTTCGACGAGTACCGGTTTTCCGGCTTCTATACATGCTTTTGCCTGTTCCGTGTGATGCGAGTGAGGTGTTGCAATGTAAACAAGCTCCACCTCCGGGTCTGCAATCAGCTCTTCGTAAGAGCCATACGCGTGTGCAACGTCATGCTCCTTGGCAAAACGCTCTGCTTTTTCTATATCACGAGATGCGATGGCATAAACTTCAAATGCTTCTAATTCCTGCAATGTATAGGCAACTGTTGATGCAATATTACCGGCACCAAGAATTCCGACCTTAAAATTAATCATTCGATACAATCTCCTTTTATCTGTCAACTTTATTTCAATATGTTATGTTCCATACGAAATACCATATACAATTATACTTGATAATCACCTTGGGTTCAACCAAAAGAATAGATGACGCTATTTTATGAAACAGTTGTTTTCAGTTCTTGCAGTATTGCCGTTTCATCGTAATCCGGTGCGAAAGCTTCTGCAATTTGACAGATTTTATCTATCAAATCCACATCCTCTTCTAATTCATCAGCTATCGTGTGCGTATCTTTGCCTCGGGAGAGCTTGCGGCAGGTCTGAGAAATCAGAGTTGACAGTCGACCGTCCTGAAGCCCTTTTTTCAGCCCTTCTTTCAGTCCTTCCTCCCGGCCGATTTCCATCATCGTTTTCTCATGCAGTTTTTCATCATATTCATACA
>JBJENA010000024.1:0-20827 GCA_051879955.1 Wujia sp. | reverse complement strand
ATCTCATTTAATTCGAGCAGACGTTTTACCATCGTGTTCATCTTTCCGGCTTCGTCAATAATAACGTCCGTATAATAATTTCTGCTTTCCTCATCATCAAAAAGGTTGTCTTTGAGGCCTTCTGCATATCCCTGAATCAACGCAATCGGTGTCTTGAGCTCATGAGATACATGGGACAAAAACTCTGTACGCATATCGTCAAGCTTTTCTCGTTTCTGGATATCTTTTTGCAGCTGAAGATTGGCAGTCTTTAATTCTGAAATCGTACGCTCAAGCTTATCAGACATCTCGTTCATACTCTGTCCAAGCTCTCCGATCTCGTCATTCGTAGTCACCGGAATTCTGACATCAAAATCAAGCTGTGACATCCGTTTTGCAGCTTTGGACATACGTTTAATCGGCGTAGCAAAGATATTACTAAGCAGCAGGATAAACACAGAACCAAAGATAATCAGACCGATACAGATATAAACAAAAACAGTGGTTACAACATGCATGACTGCCTGGATACGGGAAACCGGTGTACGCAGTAAGACACGAAATCCATTGTCGAGCAATCCAATCAGATCATAGTAATCAGCATTCATCACCGCATCATGCGTCTTGCGGATGATACATTCTCCCGGCAGCAATTGGTCTGCACTTTCTACATTTTTGACATCATCCATCAGCCGGTTCATACCCTCCATCAGCTTTCCTTCGTCATTGATAGAGGTGTAGATTCTGCCGTTTGCATCGTCTACAATCATGACCACCGCATCCTGCGGGTTGTGAATCTGTCCGAAAATATCTCCATTTGCCCTTGTCATATCAACCGTTCCCTGAAACAGATTATTGCAGGATTCAAAGGTCGCTTTTAAATTGGATTTCACATTGAAGATAAAAACATTACCCAGGATATAGCCACAAATCAACCAGGATGCAGCCACAATCACCACCGTAAAGCCGATTACCATCAGTGAGATTTTGATTCGAATTGAATTGTTATGCTTAAGCTTCAAATTTATACCCCATACCCCAAATTGTCTTAATGTATTCGCCCTTTTTTCCAAGCTTGCTGCGAAGCTTCTTTACGTGTGTATCAATCGTTCTGGCATCACCAAAATAATCATAATCCCAAACATTATTTAATATTTTTTCTCTGGAAAGCGCAATTCCTTTGTTTTGAAGAAAATAATACAAAAGCTCAAATTCCTTGTAGCTTAGCTCCACCGGTTCTCCATCTACCGTCAGCTGATGAGCCGCCAAATCCAGACAGATTCCGTCCACTTCTACAAGCTGCTCCTCACTTTCCGTATTGCTCCTGCGCAGCACTGCTTCCACTCTGGCCACCAGAATACGTGGTGAAAATGGTTTGGTAATATATTCATCCACACCAAGTTCAAATCCCTTTAACTCGTCACGTTCATCACTCTTTGCAGTGAGCATAATAATCGGAACATTGGACATTTCACGCACTTCCTTTGCAACCTGATATCCATCGAGTTTTGGCATCATCACATCCAGAATAATCAGTGCAATGTCCTTGTTGGACATAAATACATCCACCGCTTCTTCACCATCTGCTGCCTCTATCACACTAAATCCGCTCTTTGTCAAAAAGTCACGTACCAGCTTTCGCATACGGCTTTCATCGTCTACTACCAAGATTTTTGCTTCGCTCACAAGATCACCTCCAAAAATTTCCACCATTGTATCACAAATGTATGTTAATTTTGTGTTTCCGTCGTTTGTCCGTTCAAGGAATCTTCCCATTCCATAAGCTGCTGTTCTTTCCGGGATAGTTCTTCCTCCCAGGCTGCATATTTATCCACTACTTTTTGCTCCGTCCGAAAATATCCGACATTTTCATTGCTGATGGCGATAATGAGCATGCCTACCACCACTACCACAAGCGCAATCACCGCAACCGTCAGGCGGATTCGTATTTTCTGCAAATCATCAATCACCTTTTGCGCTTTTTCATAATGTTTTTCCATCTCATCAAATCGACGATCTTTTCGTCCGTCATCTTCCCCACTTGCTCTGGTTCTTGACAAAACAGGAATCGGATGTGATGACAAATCGATTCCCTGTTCTTCCAGATAATTACGCATATCATGTAAAAAGCTTATCCCAACCGGCGTAATAAAATACCCTTTTGCTGTCAATTTTATATAAAGTTTGCGCATGCTCTCTATATCTTCCGGGGACAGACCAGTCTTAATCTTGTCAATATACTCCAATTCCTGCATCGCCCGTTTTGCTTCTGCCGGACTTTGAAACACATATCCCTGCACACTGCTAATTTTCTTCTTGTTCTCGTCCATATATCATCCTCTTTACTACCATACAGAAAAAAGGGTTGCCATTACAACCCTTTTTTCTTTTACTTATTCACTATGATTCCCTGTTCCGCAGCAATTTTATCTAACTGGGACTGATATTCTTTCATCAGATTTGCTGACTCTGTAATCAAGGAATCTGCCTGTGTCAAATACTCAGGATTTTCTCCATCAATCGCTGACACAACCATCTTCAATGCCGCCTGCTCTTTCTGCACACTCTGCAAATAGATTGCTTTCATAGCAGAAACTTCTTCTGTTGCAACTTCGATACCATTGATGGTATTGACACAATTTTCCATCGCCGGAATTGCAGTTGACTCCAAACTCTCACGAAATGCTGCCAAATCCTGTGTATTATCCTCACTGAAGTAAGAGTTGTAAATCATAATTGCGCTATCCTGATAGGCCTTCGCAGCCGGCAACTTCTCATTCACAAATGTCACCACATCTGTCTTCACATCAACGACTGCCGTCTCCTGATTGTCCTCTGCTTTTTTTCCACATCCAAATGCACAACAAGCCAATGCAACCGCCAAACCCACAACATATAATTTCTTTTTCATCACGTAAAACTCTCCTCGCTGTTCTTTCGTTTAATATATTTAATTTTATCACTTATAACCTTCGAAAACAAGTTTTCTATGAAAAAGGTTTTCTTTTTTTGAAGTATTTTTCGAGTTCTTCCCAGTGACTTTCGACGTAGGCCTCATACAGGTCCGGGCGACGTTTTTTCGTGCGTTCTAAGGATTGTTCAAATCGCCATTTCTCAATATTTTTATGGTGTCCGGAACGCAGAACATCCGGCACTTTTTTGCCATGAAATTCTTCGGGTCTGGTGTACTGTGGATACTCGAGCAAACCGTCGTAAAAGCTTTCGTACACCGCACTATCCTCGCAGCCGAGTACACCAGGTACCAGACGACTGACTGCATCTACAATCATCATTGCCGGAAGCTCACCTCCGGTGAGAACGAAGTCTCCGATGGATACGTAATCTGTTACAATTTCCTCTAACACGCGTTCATCTACACCTTCGTAATGCCCACACAAAATGATCAAATCGTCTTCTTTTGCATACTCCTGCGCCATCTTCTGACAAAACGGCGTTCCCTGTGGTGTCATATAAAGGACACGTGGTGGGCGAGTTTCCTCGTTCTTTGGGATGCGGCTTTTGATATCCTCGTAGCAATCATAGATGGGACCTGGCTGCATCAGCATACCGGCGCCACCACCATAGGTGTAATCATCCACATGACCATATCGATTTCCTGCAAAATCACGGATATTGACCGCTTCCACTTCTATCAAATTGTTTTCCATCGCTCTTCCGGTGATGCTTTCACCAAGGCCGCTCATTACCATCTCCGGAAACAACGTCATAATATGAAATCTCATCGTTTAATCCATCAGTCCATTCATGATATGGACCACTACCTTTTTTTGTTCTGTATCTATATCTAACACACAATCAGGAATCACAGGAAACAGCACTTCTTTGCCATCCTCAAGATTCACTACAAATACATCATTGGCACCTGTCTGCATGACATCTACCAGGGTTCCGAGTTTCTTACCTTCATCATCAAATACGTCCGCATCTATGACATCTGCAATATAGTATTCACCCTCTTCGAGCGGAACTGCATTTTCTCTGTCGACATAGAGTTCACAACCCTTGTATTTTTCTATTTGATTGATATCCGTAAATTCCTTAAAAGAAAGAATCACCATATTCTTGAAGAATTTACAGCTGTTTTTCTCCACTTCCATATCCCCCTGCTGGGTACGAATATAACATTTCTTTAATTTTTTGAATCGCTTCACGTCATCGGTCGTAGGAAATACCTTTACCTCACCGCGCAATCCATGGGTTGATGTAATCACACCAATCCGAAACATATCATCTCTTGCCATTGAGTCTCCTTAAAAAGAATTCCCGATGCATCCGCATCGGGAACCATTAGAATTACTTAATATCTACAATTACCTTCTTGTCACCCTTTGACGCTGCTGCTTTCACAACAGTACGAATGGATTTTGCGATACGACCCTGCTTGCCGATCACCTTACCCATATCATCTGGTGCAACGTTTAGCTCAATTGTAACGGTATCTCCATCGATTGTCTCCTTTACAACGACTTCGTCTGGGCAATCAACGAGGGATTTTGCAATCAGTTCGACTAATTCTTTCATAACCTGCACCTCCCTTGTCTTACTTTTCGATACCTGCCTGCTTCAAAAGCTTTGCAACTGTCTCAGTTGGCTGAGCACCGTTTGCAAGCCACTTCTTAGCTGCTTCTGAATCAATCTTTACGCTTGCCGGCTCCTGATTTGGATCATAAGTACCGATCTCATCGATAAATCTACCATCTCTTGGAGATCTGGAATCAGCTACGATTACTCTATAGAAAGGATGCTTCTTGTATCCCATTCTTCTCAATCTGATCTTTACTGCCATGTCAATTTCACCTCCTTAATCTTGCTTTCATCAGTATATATAATAGAAAATCTATTACCAAATTTAGAATCCGAAAGGAAGCTTAAAGCCGCCTCTCTTCTTGCCACCCATAAGACCTGACATCTGCTTCATCATCTTACGGGATTGTTCGAACTGCTTCATCAGACGATTCACTTCGCTGATTGGCACACCCGCACCATCTGCAATTCGCTTCTTACGGCTTGGATTGATAATCTCCGGATGACTTCTTTCCTGTTTTGTCATGGAAAGAATGATTGCCTTTGGCTTATTCATCGCACTCTCATCAATCTCCATACCCTTTAACTGTTTATTGGAGCTAAATCCGGGCATCATCTTCAGGATATCATTGATACCGCCCATCTTCTCCATCTGATCCATCTGATCCAGAAAATCATTAAAGTCAAAGGATGCTTTTTTGAACTTCTGTTCCATCTCTTTGGCTTTTTCATCATCAATGGCCATCTGTGCCTTTTCAATCAGGCTTTCTACATCGCCCATTCCAAGGATACGGCTCGCCATACGATCCGGATAAAACTGTTCCAAATCAGTAAGCTTTTCACCCATACCTGCGTATAGAATCGGTTTTCCTGTTACTGCCTTGATGGATAATGCAGCACCACCTCTGGTATCACCATCGAGCTTCGTCAAAATCACACCATCAATGCCAATCTTGTCATTGAAAGACGTCGCAACATTTACGGCATCCTGACCAGTCATGGCATCTACAGTCAAAATCGTATAGGTCACATCAAGGTTTGCTTTAATCTCAGCAAGCTCCTCCATCATCTGCTCATCTACATGCAGACGACCCGCGGTATCCAGAAATACCAGATTCATACCATTCTTTGATGCATGCTCTATGGCTGCTTTTGCAATATTAACCGGCTTGTGATTGTCGCCCATCGTAAAGACCGGTACGCCAACCTTCTCACCATTGATTTCCAACTGTTTGATTGCAGCCGGACGGTATACATCGCAGGCAACCAACAATGGTTTCTTTCCCTTGTTCTTGAACTGTCCTGCAAGCTTTGCAACCGTCGTTGTCTTACCGGCACCCTGCAGACCACACATCATGATAATCGTAATTTCATTTGACGGAAGAAGTTTAAGTTCTGTTGTCTCTGAACCCATCAGCTTATCCATCTCTTCCTTTACGATCTTGATGACCATCTGACCGGGATTGAGACCTTTGAGGACTTCCTCACCGACCGCGCGCTCACTGACTGCGTTGATAAACTGTTTTACTACTTTGAAGTTCACATCCGCTTCCAACAGCGCACGTTTTACTTCTTTCATCGCTTCTTTGACGTCAGACTCCGTAATGGTACCTTTGCTTCGAAGCTTCTTAAATACGTTTTGTAATTTGTCTGTTAAACTATCAAATGCCATGCTTACCCTCACTAAAATTCATCTAACAATCCGGATATCTCCTGTTCAATACTTGAAAAATCCGCATCCAGCACCGGGTTTTCATTTTTCTCCCGAAGCTTCACAATATGAGTTTGGATTTCTGCAACTTTCTCTCTGGCATGCACGAACTTCTCTACCAGCTTCAGTTTTTCTTCATACTCCTCGAGTTTCTTGTCACATCGCTTCATCATATCGAACACTCCCTGACGGGAAATTCCATATTCTCTTGCAACCTCAGAGTAGGACAAGTCATCCATCACGACATTCTCATATATACTTTTCTGGTTTTCTGTCAAAAGCTCACCGTAAAAATCATACAGCAAGGACTGACGCACAATTTTTTCCATGCTTTCACACCTGTAAAGTATTTTTGTTTGACAAGCCTTGTGTATATTACACTGAACTCATATTGTTTGTCAAGTATTTTTACTTACATATCTAATATTTTTTTAATTTCATTGTTTTAGAAGCGTATCCTACCTTGCTTGTAAACAATTTTTTCATTTTATTATACTTTGATTTTGGCAACTTAATGGTTGCCTTTTTGTCGATTCCCTTAAATGCTGCATTGCCAATCTTTGTCAGTTTTTGCGACTTCACTGTAATTGTCTTAAGCTTCTTGCAACCATAAAATGCCTTACTACCGATACTCTTGATATTTTTTCCGATTGTAACACTGCGAAGCTTGTTACAACCTTTGTACGCATTTGATGAAATTGTGGTAATTTCATACTTCACGCCACCAATCGTCACCGAATCCGGAACTGTATAGCTTGTTTTTTGCTTTGAAACCGGTCCCACATATGCCATTTGCGCACCGATGACCTTGCCATTTTTTACAGTTCCGGCGTTTGTGACCTTGAGCTTTAGATTCTTCGAAGAAACCGTTTTGACCGTTCCAGCCTTGAGTCGATTCCACTGTGGTGCCTGCGTTGGTGTCTGACTCGGACTCGCACTCGGTGTTATCGTCGGTGTTGCTTCCGGCGTTGCTGTCGCTGTCGCTGTTGCTGTCACTGTCGGCGTTGCTGTCGGTGTCGCTGTCGGTGTTGACAATTTCGGTATTTCCTCTGTTCGTAACAAAATATGGCAAACACTGCAACAATATTGTTTTTCTCCCGCATCGTCTACAGTTGCAGGCTTTGTTTCCGTACCGTCATCCTCTGTATGTCCCAACTTTTCTCCATAGGATTCTCCACAATTGCTACAGATTGCCAAAGCCGTACACGTAGCAGTTCCACCACGATGCACGCAGGTATATGTCGTCTCACTCAGCACCGGGTATAGAAAGGTATAACCCATACCCGCCAAATCACCGGATGAGATATGGGTGGTTGCAAACGTGGTATCATCCAGCCCTTTCAGGAAATATCGTACCGTATCATTTTCATCTCCTGCATCATCCCAGGTTGCATCCACGGTATACCAGCTTCCATCCAGCTTGACATAATTCCACATATGCTGTTCCGGCGTACCTCCTGATATACCTGTACCTGCTACCAGTACACAAGGAATGTCGTATGCATCGCACAACACCTTGAAGCCCTTTGCATATCCGGCACAAACAGTCTTTCGCACCGTATCATCGTTACTTAGATAAAATGCACTGTAAGCGGTCTGATATACGCGTGATTGCTCATCATCATAGGCACCGGATATCACATCGTAGTTATATGTCAGCCCTTTCATGATATAGGAATGAATTTTGGGTAAAACCAAAAAATCACTTTTCTTTTCTCCGATTTCATTCTTTGCAAGTGCAATCGCAGCATCCATCGTCTCCTTTGTACCGGAATTCGCGTATGCTTCCTTAAAACAAAACCAGACCTCTACCAGCTTCACATCCAGCTCTACTTCTCCACTCATATCGGTGCAAGCCGGCCTGGATATATTTCTTGTAAATGAAAAATTGCAATTTACTATCCAGCAAAGCTCCGGATGGTCATAAAGAAGTGCCAGATATGCAGGGATCACACACGAACGGATATAATCATCAATATTCTGTGCGTCTTCCGCATCCATTTTAAATTCATTTTTGCCATTTTCCGTTGGAGTGAGCACGCCCTTAACACCTGTAAATTCCGTTTCGGGGATTGGAAGCAACACCTTCTCCGTATGGGAAGCCTCCTCATAGCTTGTCAATAATGTATCATATACATCCTTTGAGACTTCATCGAGCTGATCTTTATAACAGGTCCCAAATTCTGTCCTGCTCGCATCCAGTGATAATAAAGAGATTCCCATCCCCACATCCGAAACATCACCCAGTCCATCATTGTCGACGGTTTTCTCCTCTATTATGAACTCTTTTGTATCATTTTGCTGCGCATATGTATAACTGTTACCTGTAAGAAGCAGCAATCCAACCATAATTGAAGCAATGTATTTCCTCATTTTCAAATATATACCCCCTTTTCCATGTATTCTTACGAAATATTCCAAACACAATCTTAAAGTTAATTATACCGAATAATCCCCTCTTTTGCCACATATATTGTAAAAAATCTATGTCTTATGATGGGAATTTTTATGGATCAGACACCTTCACCAACAGGTACCTTAATTATTCAGGTTACCGCATCAACTCCTTATATACCACTTTCGAATGCGAGCATTGTTTTGGCATCTACCGGAAATCCAAATGATACCTTATTGGAGCTTCGCACGGATGAGGATGGAAAGGCAACAGCGACATCTCTGCCGGCACCACCACGTGCTTACAGCATGGAGCCTAGTGACAATCAGCCTTATGCAGAATATAATATCAAGGTTTCGCATCCCGGTTTCGAGGAGCGGATTATTTCGGGTATTCAGATTTTCCCACAGGAAACCGGTGTGCAATTTGTAACATTACTTCCTTCTCAAAATGTTGCCGTCTACAATCCAATTGTAATTGGTGGGCATACCTTGTGGGAGCTGTATCCCCCTAAAATTCCGGAGTCAGAGATCAAGCCCTTGCAGGAAACCGGAGAGATTGTCCTTTCACGAGTTGTCGTTCCGGAAACGATTGTGGTGCATGATGGTACGCCATCTGATACCAGCGCCCAGAACTATTATGTACCCTATCTTGATTACATCAAAAATGTTGCCTGCTGTGAAATCTATTCCACCTGGCCGGATGCAACCATCGAAGCAAATCTACTCGCCATCATGTCCTTTACGCTCAATCGGGTCTTTTGCGAATGGTATCGAAACAAGGGATACAACTTCACCATCACCTCCTCCACCGCCTACGATCACAAGTGGATCTACGGAAAGACCATTGACGAGAAGATTTCAAACATTGCGGATACTCTGGTCAACCGGTATCTCTCCCGGCCAAATGTCAAGCAGCCGATTTTGACACAATACTGCGATGGCAAACGTGTCAGCTGTCCGAACTGGATGGCGCAATGGGGTTCGAAGGCACTTGGTGATGATGGACTGAGCGCCATTGATATCCTGCGCTACTACTACGGCAGTGACATCTATATCAACGAAGCGGAAGCCATCTCCGGTATACCTTCTTCCTTCCCTGGCTATGATCTGACCATTGGAAGCTCCGGCGAAGCGGTTTCCACTATCCAATCACAGCTCAATCGCATCGCCCAAAACTATCCGAAACTGCCTATCCTGTCTGTGGATGGTATCTTCGGAACCGCAACGCAAAATGCAGTTCGTACTTTCCAGCAAATCTTCAACTTGCCGGTAAGTGGCATCGTGGATTTTCCGACCTGGTACAAAATCTCACAAATATATGTCGGCGTCTCCAAAATCGGAGAGAATATTGCATAATTTATGAAATAAGTCTATAATGAGACTATCAAATCTTAGGAGGATTTTTATGGAAAATACAAATACATTTGAAATTCAATCACAATACAGCAATCTGATTAATCTCAAGGTGACACCTGGCCACTTTGCAACCTCCTCTTCTCACATCAACTACTATATTGATATGACATCCTTAAAATGCAGAAGAAACGAGGCTAAGGCAGTGGCTAAGGCTTTGGTACAGGAGTATGTGGCAACCACAGTGATCGATACCATCGTATGTCTGGATGATACCAATGTCATCGGTGCATACTTGGCTGATGAGCTCTTAAGTGCCGGCAACTTATCTGCAAATATTCACAATACCGCTTATATCATCACCCCAGAACAGCATTCCGGTGGACAGTTGATTTTCCGTGAGAATTATATGCCGATGATTCGAGGCAAGAATATCCTGGTATTGCTTGCAACTGCCACAACAGGTAAGACCGTACATACCGCTCTTGAGTGTATCGAGTACTACGGTGGAAAGGTCGCAGGTGTTTCTGCCATCTTCTCTGCTGCTTCAGAGATTCACGGTGAAAAGGTCAATGCAATCTTCCACACACAGGATATCCCGAACTACTCTACGCATCCGGCCAATGACTGTCCAATGTGCAAGGCAGGACATCCGATTAATGGTTTGATTAACAGCCACGGATACTCATCTTTATAAGATAAAGCATAAAAACTCCCGATTCAGAATATATTGTAATAATCTGAACCGGGAGTTTTTTTATGTCATCAAATACGAAAATCATTGTATTAAAAGCCAAAGAGCTCATCTACGGCGGCATCCTATTCGTGCTTGGAATCCTACTTGCCCTGTTGCTCATCTATATGTTCACCAGAGACAAGGAATCCGGCAAAGAAGATGCATCCACTTCACAGACCACACAAGAAACTGCGGTCTTTATGCCAGGCGTATACAGCACCTGTCTGTCTCTGGGCGGAACCAATCTCGAACTACAGACCAATATCGATGAAAGCGGGGTCACCAGCCTGAGTCTCGTATCATTGGATGAGACCGTTGCCGCAATGTATCCGCTCATGCAACCTACTCTCGATGAAATCAATCGTCAGTTAGCCAATCACACAGATCTTGATTCCATTACCTGTAGTGCTGACAGCAAGTACACAACGATACTCATTCTGGAGGCTGCCAGAGAAGCCGAAAAACTTGCTCGAAAATAATCGTTTCCGTTTCGCAGCATCTATGCTACTGCTTGGTAACAATCACGCCACCAGTCTTATAGATGCTGTTTGCCGGAACCACTCCACGTACCGGTGAAAGTGGATAGATGTTGGAATGACAGCAAACCACTGTACCGGGATTGAGCACACTGTTACACCCAACCTCTACGTAATTTCCAAGCATCGCACCAAATTTCTTTCTACCGGTGTCGATATCGATTCCCTCTGCCTTTACATGAACGGGGGTCTTGTCGCTCTTGACATTGGATGTGATACTTCCTGCACCCATATGAGACATATATCCAAGGATCGAATCGCCTACATAGTTGTAGTGCGGAACTTGTACATGATCAAAAAGAATCACATTCTTAAGCTCTGTGGAATTGCCTACTACACAGTCCTCTCCTACCAATGCATTTCCACGGATAAACGCACTCGGACGAATCTCTGTGTTTGCTCCGATGATAGTTGGTCCTGCAATGCTCGCTGTCTCATATACAGTGGCTGTTTTGTGAATCCATACATCTTCCTTTGGATGATGGTACTCATTCAAATCCAGAGTTTCTCCCAAAGCCTTGATACATGCGCCAATATGGTCAAGTGCTTCCCACGGATAGGTAAATCCCTTCAGAAACTCTGCTGCCATTGTATGGCTCAAATCATACATCTTGGGAATTGTCATCATTTCCTTTAATTCCATTACACTTCTACCTCGCTTTTCTTCTTTGTTTTCGTCTGTTTTGTATAAAAAGGCTTCACGCGGTCAAACACCTGTGTCATCTGATTTTGATTGCGAATTGCTTTGACACTTTCTGTATTTTTTCGCACAAAATCTTCCATCTTCTGCGTGTATTCTTCTTTCGTAATACTGCCATCCGAAACACCTGCCAGTCCTTTTTCCCAGGAAGCAGTCATCTCCACCCACAACAGGCTTTTAATGGATGCAAAGACAACATCACAGATAATCTCTCCCAAAAATGTCGGTGTGACAATCTGTGTCTTTTTGTTCAGGGCAATATATTGATTCGTCACAAGCTTTGTGATAATACTGTCTCGCGTCGCACTTGTTCCGATACCACTACCCTTAATCTGGCTTCTAAGGTCTTCATCCTCGATGAGTTGACCTGCATTCTCCATCGCAAGAATCAATGTACCGGATGAATATCGCTTCGGTGCGGAGGTTTCCCCCTCCTTCACCTCAAAGGATTTCACGGGTAACTCCATACCCTTCTTCAGATTGCCCAGCTTATCCAATTCTTCCTGCGAAAGCTTCTCTTCCTCTGATTTCTTATCATTTGGCATGCCTGCAACCACAAGATATCCCGGGGATTTCAGCCGTTTGAAGTTTGCAAAGAACTTCTCAGTATGCTCCTCACCCTTTTTCGAAAGAGTCAATGTAATCTTCTCATATTCTGCCGCCGGACAGAAAATACTTAAAAATCGTCTGGCGATGATATCATAAACTTTTTTCTGGATGTCATTTAATCCGGTCCATCCGCCAAGGCCTTGTCCGGTTGGAATGATAGCATAATGGTCTGTAATCTGCTTGTCATTGACATACTTTGTGCTGGCAATCTTCTTGTATCCACCCTGCGCAAGGATCTGATTTGCAAAGCCTGCCATCGGCGGGTAATTCTTCAGGCCACCTATATTCTTTCCAATTTCCTTGGATACCGCTGTCGAAAGCACTCTCGCGTCGGTACGGGGATAGGTTACAAGCTTCTTCTCATACAATGCCTGCACCGTATTTAATGTATCTGTCGGACTGATTTTAAACAGTCTCGAACAATCATTTTGCAATTCTGCCAGATTATAAAGAAGGGGTGGCGCTTTCTTCTCCACCTTCTTCTCAGCCTTTTCTACCTGAAGCATCACCGGATTTTCCGTCTGAAGCTGCACGATTAAGTTTTTGGCATCCTCTTCCTTCTTGAAACCATTTTCCTTATATAGCAGTGGAGACTCAAAATACTGACTGCCTTCCACCGCCTTCCACTCTGCATCAAAGCCTTCCAGCTTCGCCATCACACGGTAAAACGGTGTCGGTGTAAACGCGCGAATCTCTCTTTCTCTTCGGACAATCATCCCTAATACACAGGTCATAACACGACCCACTGCAATCACGCATCGTTCCAATCCCAGGTAATTTTTCACCACATAACTGTATTTTAATGACAGGGCGCGAGAGAAATTGATACCCATCAGGTAATCCTCCTGTGCTCTCAGATATGCCGAATCACTCAGGTGATCATATTCGCTCAAATCCTTCGCCTCACGAATGCCTCGTAGAATCTCTTCCTCGGTCTGCGAATCAATCCACACACGTTTTCGCTTCTTCTTTGTCACATCTACCTGTGCCATCTGCTCTACGAGACGATAGATATATTCTCCTTCTCGTCCCGAGTCCGTACAGACATAGATGCACTCAACATCTTCTCGATTGAGCAGACGACTAACCACCTGAAACTGCTTGCTTGCCGCACCGATAATCTCGTATTTGTACTCCTGTGGGATAAACGGAATCGTATCCATGCTCCACTTTTTGAGCGATTCATCATATGCATCCGGATAACTCATGGTAACAAGATGACCCACACACCATGTCACCACATGGTCTGTACTTTCCAGATAGCCATCCTTACCACCACCGGTCGCCGCTCCCTGTATGCCGAGTGCTTTGGCAAATTCCCTCGCAACACTCGGTTTTTCTGCAATGTATAAATTCTTCACATTCTAACCCTTTTCTCTGTTTCTTTTTGTCAAGCAAATACAACCATCCCTACTGTTCTCTATATGATACGCAATTTCCTTGAACATAGCAAGTGTTATTCGCGATTCTATGTGTAAATAAAAATCCGCAGAGTTATCTGCGGATAAAAAAGCCATTGGGGACAGACAAAAAGCCACTTTCCCCGTCCCCAATGGTACTACATTGTCAAAATTACGTCTGCCTCATCACCCAGGATGTCAGCAGGGATATAATCGCCCTCCATCTTCTGGCCGTTAACAAGAAGCTCTGTACATCCGCTCTCTACGTGATTTGGATTGTTTACTGTGATATGCATCTTGCATCCACGGAATACCTTCTCGATTTCGAAGTGGTCCCAAGCAGAAGGGATAGATGGCGCGATATGGATACCATTTAAGTTCGGACGCATACCCATAATACCTTCTACACAACCTACCATGATGGTTGATGCAGTTCCTGTTAACCAATGTACATGGCTTCTTCCAAAATGAGGACTTGCAATACCTTCTGTAAACTGTCCATAGCAATATGGCTCAAGCTTACGGATTTCTGCTTTGTCATTTTGTGCTGCCGGTGCATTTTCCATAAAGTACTCAAATGCACGCTCGCCATGTCCTCTTAGTGCCTCAGCCAGGATAATCCATCCCTGAGACTGTGAGAAAATACCGGCATTCTCCTTCACACCCGCGTTATAAATTACTGCCAACGCACCGTCAAAAGCGGATTTGTGATATGGAGGATCCATTAGAATAAGACCGTATTCTGTATTTAGACGGTCGTTGACAGTCTGTAAAATCGTGTCAGCCTGTGCAGCATCTGCAAGGCCACTGATAACTGCCCAGCTCTGTGGGTTGAGCCACATGTTTGCTTCCGGGTCCTGTCTGTTTCCAATCTCTTCTCCTCGCTCTGTGAAGCCGCGGATAAAACGGTCTTCATTGAAACAAAGCTGCTGAATCAATTCTCCCAATTCTTTCTGTTTCTCATCGATAAATGTGATATATGTTAAATCATCCTTGCAAACTGCCATCTTGCGGATGATTGTCATAGCATAGTAATACTGCATGGCAACGAAGGAGGATTCTCCCTGCTTGCCAAGACGCAAGCAATCATTCCAATCTGCATACAGACCTGCCGGCATACCGTGTGGCCCAAGGTGTGTCATAGAGAACTCGATGGCACGCTTCATGTGCTCATAAACAGTTGCCTCTCCTTTGTTTGCAAATGGAATTACTTCATCCAAAAATGCTAAGTTTCCTGTTTCACTGATATATTTATATACGGTTGGGAACAACCACAATGCATCGTCTGCACGGTATGCCGGATGTCCGGTTTCCTTTACGTAGCTTGCATCGTCCGGTGTGTCCTCATGTCCTGCATTGTGTGTGAACTTCACAAGCGGAAGTCCACCACCATTGTCTACCTGTGCGGAAAGCATGAAGCGAATCTTTTCAGCTGCCATCTCCGGAGCAAGGTGGATGACACCCTGGATATCCTGTACGGTATCACGGTATCCATATCCGTTTCTCAATCCACAGTAGATGAAGGATGCAGCTCTTGACCAAATAAAGGTCATAAAGCAGTTGTATGCATTCCAGGTATTGATCATAGTGTTGAACTCCTTGCTTGGAGTATTTACCTGGAAATTCTCGAATCTGCCATGCCAATTTTCAACGAGCTGTGCAAGCTCTGCTTCACATACGGCTGTAACATCCTGATAATGATTCATGATTTCCTGTGCTTCGTCATTTTCCTTCATACCAAGGATGAAGGCAAGCTCTTTCGTCTCACCCGGAGCAAGTGTCAGCTTCGTTGCAAGACCACCACAGGAATTTTCGTTGTAGCTCAATGTGTTGCCCAAATCTCCGTTTGCAACACCAACCGGATCCTTGTATCCATGGTAACGACCAAGAAATGCTTCCTTGTCTCCACAATAGCTTGATACTGGTACACCTGCTAAACCGAAGAAACGGTCACGTGATTGCTTGTTATCTACCATCTCACCTTCTGCAAGGCCATCGAGGTTTCCGTGAAGTGTCTGACGGATGCGGTTCTCACAGAATGCGGTCCTGCTAATGAACAATGAATACTGTAAGTTCACCTGATCCTGCTCGTAGTTGTTTTCGTTTGTGAACTCTGCGTAACCGGTCACTGTCAGGTGACGCACTGTGTCAGAAGTATTGGTAACCTTGAGCTTCCATACTTCGTGTGCCTCATCCAGTGGAACGTAGTAAAGTGCCTCTGATGTGATACCTGCATACGCAGCGATGAGCTTTGTATAGCCTGTACCATGATGGCACTCGCTCTTGTAGCTTTCCAAGTCCTTACCTACCGGCTGCCATGATGCTGACCAGAAATCTTTACTGTCATCATCACGCAGGTAGATGTAACGACCCGGCTGATCAAAATTGTTAAAGACATAACGAAGGATACGTCCATTTGCTCCGGACTTTGCAAAGCTGTATCCTCCCGCATTGTTTGAAATAATAGCTCCATACAATGGGGAACCCAGGTAATTTACCCAAGGCTTTGGGGTATCCGGATTGGTAATCACGTATTCTCTGTTCTTGTCATCAAAATATCCGTACTGCATAAATATCCTCCTTTTTTCACGCTTTTTTGTTACGGTCTTTGTAATTGTATTATGTCATAGCTATTATTTTTGATATATCGTTTTTTTGTGTTATTTTTATTTTTTTTGTGCTGTTTTATATCTTCAGATAAAAAATCCAGCCCATCTCACCAATTAGTGAAACAGGCTGGATTCTCTCCATTCATATTTTATCTCGCTTTATCGCGCACTTCCATATAATAAAGTGCAAATTCCTGTGTAATCAGCTTATTTCGAATCAACAGATTGAGTGTATCTTTGAATTCTGCATGGCTCACGGTTGAATGTGCCAGATTGTTCAAGATATTGCTGATTTTATCTGCATATCCGTTTGCATCGATAACATTGTCACGCAGCAGAATGTTCGCCTTGTAGGCTTCCTTGAAATACGTATTGACCTTTGAGGAGGTCGTAACCTTGTCATCCACGCGAAATTCCAGCGCAAGTAAATCAAACAAGGCTGCTGCCGAACGATTTGTGACATAGATATCCGTTCCAAGTCCATAGAGATTCTTGTAGGCGCTTTGGTCATCCACCACTGTACTGTGGGTATAATCCGGCAGATATGGACGGAACATATCTGCAATCAAGGATTCTGACCGGAAAACTGCATAATCAATATCCTCATATGCCGGTTGTTTCTTGAGATAGGTAATCTCTCTGAATTGATAGATTGGTATCGCGATATGACGCGGTTCCTTCTCAATCAACAGGATATGAAATTCCTTATCTTTCGTCCAGATGTAGGCCGGAGTCTGACGAACCTTGAGCGTATCGCTTCGGTCAATCAATATCAGGCGATAATCACGCTTTACCTTGTAGCGATGCATCGTCTTCTTGATACGCTTACGGTTGTACGTGTGCATCACTTCCTCTGTAAACGTCTGCGGTTCTTCCTGCAGTTCTTCCTGCTCTTCTTCCATATCGAAATCCAAATTGTCCAGTTCCTCAAATGCATCCTCGAATTGTTCTTCCGGTTTCTTTTTCTTCTCTTGTCTATCCGACTGTTTGTTCTTGTGTTTGTTCTTGTGTTTCTTCTTGCCCGCCTGTTCTGCCGACGATTTATCCTTTCTCTTTGGAAATGGAATCCTTGCAAATAGTCCCTTCAGAATCTGTAACCATCCTGCACTTTCCTCTGTCACAACAGAATCCGAAACATCCGAAACATCCAAATCATCATAGGACTCTTCATCGTCCGGATACATATCCTCACCAACACCGGCCATTTGCGCTGCTTCCAATGACTGGTCGATCTGTGACAGAAGTGCTTCCATATCCGGATTCTTTTGTTCTATATCCTGCGCTTCAATCTGCAGGGTTTCAAATAGCGACATCATAATAAAGAAACAGACGATTCCACCGAAAAACCAGAGCATCTGCTTCATCACCACTGCAAGACCGACACATCCCACGGTTCCCAAAGAACACAAAAGGGTAAGCAAAACGACCACTTTTGCCTTTGGAGAACCATATTTCATTGTATTTAGGATCTTCCTCATTTGCAAACTAAGCCTCCTGCTTACCCTGTTTCTTATTTGTTCAAAACAACCTTACGGAAGTTCTTCTTTCCTTTCTTGATAACGAATTCTTCACCGAAGTCCTCTGCTGTGTAGCTTGCAGCGATATTGGTTATCTTCTCGCCATTGACACTGACACCACCCTGCTCAATCGCACGGCGTCCCTCTGAACGGGAATTTACCATACCAGCCTGTACGAGCAAGGAAATTAAATCCACCTTGCCATCTTGGAATACATCCATAGCAATATCAGCCTGTGGCATATTCTCTGTATTTCCACCACCAAAGATATTCTTGGCAGTATCAAGCGCTTTCTTTGCTTCCTCTTCGCCATGAACAAGATTTGTCAACTCGTAAGCAAGAATTTCCTTTGCCTGATTGAGCTGGCTGCCCTCCCAGCTTTCCATCTTCTCGATTTCCTCGAGCGGAAGGAAGGTAAGCATCTTGAGACACTTGATTACATCTGCATCATCCACATTTCTCCAATACTGGAAGAACTCATATGGAGAAGTCTTCTCAGGATCAAGCCATACAGCACCCTTCTGGGTCTTACCCATCTTTTTACCCTCAGAGTTTAACAGCAAAGTGATTGTCATCGCATGCGCATCCTTACCCAGCTTACGGCGAATCAGCTCTGTACCGCCCAACATGTTGGACCACTGATCATCACCACCGAATTGAAGGTTACATCCGTACTTCTGGAACAATGCATAAAAATCATAGCTCTGCATAATCATGTAGTTGAACTCCAGGAAGCTAAGTCCCTTCTCCATACGCTGCTTATAGCACTCTGCAGTGAGCATACGGTTTACAGAGAAATGTGCACCCACCTCGCGCAACACTTCTACATAGTTCAAATCAAGCAACCAATCTGCATTGTTTACCATCAAGGCCTTTCCCTCTGAAAAATCGATAAAACGGCTCATCTGCTTCTTAAAACACTCGCAGTTGTGCTCGATGGTTTCCTTTGTCATCATCTGACGCATATCCGTTCTGCCGGACGGGTCACCGATCATGGCTGTACCACCACCGATTAAGGCGATTGGCTTGTTTCCTGCCATCTGCAGACGCTTCATCAAACAAAGAGCCATAAAATGACCCACATGCAAACTGTCTGCAGTTGGGTCAAATCCAATATAAAAAGTAGCCTTGCCTTCATTAACCAAATGACTGATTTCCTCTTCATTTGTAACCTGCGCAATCAGGCCTCTCGCTACCAATTCGTCATATACTTTCATTTTCTTCCTCCTAGTTTCATCGCTTAACGGGTTCGTCATATATCAAACTACACTTAGTTGTATCATAATACTAACAATAGCTTTTGTCAAAGGTTATGACTGCATAATATTGCACTTCTTCCTTTGAAAGCTCTTCTGCCAGCTTCTTTCGAATCTCATCCTGTGTCAATGCACAATCATACGGAATCACCACATCAAAAATCAAGTTTGTATGGGTCGGACCGGCAATCATTCGAAAATCATGCAAGGAAAGGTTCTCATCCATTTTTTTCAACAGCTTTGTCACAAGCTCTTTACATGCATTGGAACGCTCATCGTGCAAATCCAGCGGATCCATATGTATCGTCATGCGAATATGTAATTCCTCATAGATATTTCGCTCCAGCTCATCAATGGCATCATGAATCTCCATGATATCGCCATGACTATCTACCTCCACGTGGACACTACCAATCAGATTTCCCGGTCCATAACTATGTATCATAAGGTCATGCATACCCTGTGCCACGTGACTTTCCTCTATCAACTCACGCAATGCATTGACCATCTCTTCATCTGCCGGTGCTCCCAACAGCTCATCAACCGTTTCCTTCACGATACCATACCCGGACAACAAAATCATAACCGATACTGCCACACCCATCAAACCATCAATCGGAAATTTTACCCAGATGGATGCAATTAATGCAACCATGGTTGCGCTTGTTGCGATTACATCGCTGAAGCTGTCCTGGGATGTCGCAAGCATAATAGAAGAATCCACTCGATTGCCGAGCCTGCGATTCATCATACCCATCCATATCTTGATTACGATCGATATCATCAATACCAGAAGTGCGACTACCGAAAAGACAACCTTCTCCGGATGTAGAATCTTGCCAACAGAAGACTTCAACAATTCAAAGCCAACCAATAAAATCGCAGTCGCAATGACAAGCGATGTCAGGTACTCCATCCTTCCATGTCCAAATGGATGGTCCTTATCCGCCGGCTTTGCCGCCATCTTGTAACCAAACATCGTCACGATACAAGTCGCACAGTCGGACAGATTATTGACGCCATCCGAGAGTATCGCGATGGAATGTGCCAGCATACCAATCACTATTTTAGATATACAGAGTATCATATTACAGATAATACCAACGATGGACGAAAACATACCATAACGTTCTCTGACTACCGGGTTTTTCACATCCTCATAGTCTTTTACAAAATGTTTCACTAAAAAATCTATCATGTGTATCCCCCTTATATTCTAATTACGAACTTCGTTCGTCCTTCTATCATAATTCACAGCCCCAACGCCGACTGCCAGGAACACAAAGTAAAATGGTGTGGTAATTGGCTGATTCAGGTTCAGTGTTCCCTGTGCAAAATATGCGACACAGCCGGAAACTGCTGCCAGAATCCATGGCTTTTTATAGACGTTACGCAACATATATACGACGGAACTTACAAACAGTCCGATATAGGAAATCAATCCCACCAAACCGGTTGTAAAGAGATACTGCAACAACT
>JBJENA010000023.1:0-5211 GCA_051879955.1 Wujia sp. | reverse complement strand
CGTTACGAGATTGTGGCAGAGGATGAGGCCGGAAACCAGAAGACCATTGTGGTATATATTGCAGCAACGTGGATGAAGACAGGTCTTGTGCCGGCCGGCACGTTGGTAAACTTAGAAGCCGGAAATGGATACAAGCTTGGTGCAGGAAGCTGGAGGGTAGCGGGAGATGCAACCTCTTACAATGGTAATACCACATTCTATATAAGACAAAATGGTTCCTTCACATTTGAACAGCAATGATAGGATAGAACAGGACAGGAGAATCGTATGGAAAAAAAGAAGCAGAAATGGTGGATAATTGCAATTGCGGTAGCTGTTTTGGCAGTGGCAACGGTTGTGGTCGTGTTGCTGATATCAAAGAAGAAGGATTCCTATCGTGTCATCAAAGTATATGAGGTCGAGGGCACAGCATTTATACAACGTGACGGCATCGATGATTTGGAGCCATATGCAAATATGCTTTTGGAATCCGGAGATACCGTGTGTGTAAATGAGGGTTCCATGACCTTGAAGTTGGATGAAGACAAGTATGTATATGTCGAACCGGATACGGAGCTGTGTCTGGTGGCAGACGGTACGAGTGACAACAGTAAGACAACCATAGAATTAAAAAAGGGTGCAATTACCAACGAGATTCAGGATAAGCTCAGTACAGAGTCTTCTTATGAGGTCAATACTCCGAACTCTACGATGGCCGTACGAGGAACGATATTCCGTGTAGAAATCACCTATGATGAAAATGGTGTATGTTACACAAAGGTCAGCACGTTGGAAGGAAAGGTTGTGTCCAGACTCGTCTATGCAGACGGAACCATCAGCGACCGGGAGGTCATGGTGGAAGGTGGATTCGAGGTTATTATCTATCAGGATGAAAAGAGTACGGATTATCTGACGGAAGTCAGTCCAATCGACTTCTCGAAATTGCCGAAATCGATTCAGGATAAGTTTGAGAATCTGATTGAAGATTTGAAGGAGCAGCTGGGACTTACAACCGAGGATGAGAATAAAAAGAGCGAATACACGGTTACATTTATGTATAACGGCTCTGTATTTGGAACACAGGTTGTCAAAGCAGGAGCCTGCGCAACGCAGCCATCCCTGATGCCGGCAGCAAGCGGCAGCTGGGACTTTGATTTTACGAAACCAATCGAAGAGGATATCACGATTCAATGGAAATAGTTGTACGGAGGTCAGCATGGAGATAGAGAGATTAAAGCAGGTAACAACGATTCAGGAATTCTTTCAGATTACGAACAAGGGAACCATCAGCGATGGCACGAAAGCATTTTTGGAAGCCATGACAGAGGTGAAGATTCCGTCCGGGCAGGATATCGTTACTTACGGTCACGAAAGTGATGATGGTATGTATATCATATTGGAAGGAATCGCAGATGTGTACAGCGCATCGAACGCCTTGATCAATACCCTTTCCGTTGGAGATTTCATCGGGGAATTGGGACTCATCAACGATGATATCCGGGCAGCGACGGTGCGTGCACGTGGCGATGTCATATGTGCGAATATTTCCAAGAAGTTATTTGATGAGATTGCATCCGAAAACCGAAAGGTCTACGGCACGTTTATGAACATGCTCTACACGAAGACAACGAAGCTTGTCTCAGAGCGGGAGCGTATCAAATCAGAGCTTGCCATTGCGACACAGATTCAGACGGGTTGTCTGGAAAATGATTTTTCAATCTTCAACAAATTACAGGATGTCGGGCTGACTGCCAGAATGCGACCGGCAAAGGAAGTCGGAGGCGATTTCTACGACATGTTTATGATTGATGAAAAGCATATGTGCTTTTTGATTGCGGATGTGTCCGGAAAAGGTGTTCCGGCTGCCATGTTTATGAGTATGGCGAAGACACATATCAAAAACTATGCAACGCTTGGACTTCCGCTTGCGGAGGTGGCAAGCCGTGCGAACAACCAGCTTTGCTACAAAAATGAAGCGATGATGTTCGTGACAGCATTTATCTGTGTCCTCGATTTGGAAACCGATGTTGTAACATTTATCAATGCAGGACATAATCTTCCGTTTGTCCAAAAGGCTGACGGCCAATTTCAGATGATACAGGCAAAGGCCAATATGGTACTGGGTATGATGGAGGATGTTCCGTATCGGGAGCAACAGCTGGATTTGAAGAAGGGGGACTGTATCTATCTGTACACAGACGGAGTGACAGAAGCGTTAAATCCAAAGCAGGAGCTGCTCGGAGATGACTATCTCGAAGCGATGCTCAACCGGCACAAGGAAGCGGCCGGTAACGTGGATGAATTCATCGATGCGATGTATGAGGAAGTCGATGCTTTTGCAGACGGTGAGATGCAGGCAGATGACATTACGATGGTATATTTGAGCCGAAAATAAGGCAGACATATGAGGGAATTATGAAGAATATTATTCGAGATATATTGGAATCAATTGTAGTATTTTTGCTTGTCTTTTTGATGACAGTCACAAATTTGTTGTCACCGCTTGATTATATCGTAAAGGATGCCCTGTACCAAAGACCAAGAGGTGTGCGCAATGATATCAAAATCATCGGAATCGACGAGCAGACATTAGAGGAGTTAGGACCGATTGGTACCTGGTCCAGACAGATTTATGCGGATTTGTTGAACACCTTAAATGCGGATGAAGGCTCAAAGCCGGCTGTCATCGGCTTCGATATTATCTTTTCGGGCAATGTGGATGAGGCAGGCGATGAGGCGTTTGCACAGGCAGCGAAAGACAGCGGCAATGTGGTTGTTGCGTCACAGTTGATTTACAAAGAAAAATCGGAAATAAACGCCGAGGGTGTGAAAATATATCCGATTGAAACGATTATCTATCCCTATGCGAGCTTGCGGGAGAGTGCGACAAGTGCCTATACCAATGTGGCACAGGACTCGGACAGTACCGTTCGACGTGTGCTTATGAAGGAAAGCTATGAGGGACAGGAACAGACAATGTTCCCGAAGGCTATATATGAAATCTATTGCACATCACATGGACAGCAGCCAAATGACATCGCATCAGATAAAACAGGAAGAACCTTGATTAATTATTCCGGTAAGCCGGGAGATTATGAATGTATTCCATTGGTGGATGTTTTGAAAGGCAAAATCGACAGCCGTGTATTTAAGGACAGTATTGTGCTGGTGGGTGCATATGCATCCGGTATGCAGGATAATTTCAATGTACCAAATGGTAACAATCGTCAGATGTTTGGAGTGGAGATTCATGCGAATATCCTGCAGGCATTTATGCAAAATCGCTTTTCCGTCAATGCAAATCCATATATATTCGGCTTAATTTTTGGACTTATATGTGCTGTGTTACATATCCTGTTTAAGCAGACAAAGGTGTGGGTGGCTACCTTGTTGTTGCTTGTGAGTATCGCAGGTGTGCTTGTCACAGGTACCATGCTCAACAACCGGGGAATGACCATCAGTCTGATTTATGCACCGGTCGTTGCAATCCTGTCTTATATCTATTGTTTGGCGATTGGATATATCTTAGAGAAGCTGAAGCAGAAAAAGGTGTTGAAGGCATTTAAGAAATATGTGGCACCGGAGATTGTAGATGAAATCTCAAAGAAAGGAGATTTCCATATTAAGCTGGGTGGAGAAAATCGTGATATTGCGGTTTTGTTCGTTGATATTCGTGGTTTTACCACCATGTCCGAAGTGTTAGAGCCGGAACAGGTGGTAGAGATATTAAATAGTTATCTGGCGCTTACAACTGAGTCTATCTTTAAAAACAAAGGTACTCTGGATAAGTTTGTCGGAGATGCGACGATGGCAGTGTTTAACTCTCCGTTTGATTTGGATGATTATGAATTCCGAGCAGTTTGTGCCGCATGGGATATTGTACAGGGTGGCATCGCACTCGAAGGTGAATTGATGGAGCGTTTTGGACGAAGCGTTGGATTTGGAGTCGGAGTAAACTGTGGACCGGCCGTTGTCGGAAATATCGGATGTGATTTCCGTATGGATTTTACTGCGATTGGAGATACCGTTAACACAGCAGCCCGTCTGGAGGCAAATGCCAAGAAGGGACAGGTGCTCATCAGCGATGTGATTTATGAGCGTGTCAAAGACCGTGTGGAGGTAGAAGAGGTCGGAGCGATTCCTTTGAAGGGTAAATCAAACGAGGTGTTTGTATATTCTGTAACAGGAATAAAGGGGGAACGCGCGAAATGAAATGTAAAAAGCGATTAGTGATTCCAAATCGGTCAGAGCTTTCTGCATATACAGAGCTTGCAAAGCAGTATGACCTTGGATTTGAATACAATGACTTCTTTGTCCCAAAGCTTTTAGATGATGCAAATCAATTGGATGAAGTGACAAGGATGTATCAGCAGGCACAGGAGATGCCACAGTATTGCACCTTGCATGGAGCATTTCTCGATGTAACAGTTTTTTCTGATGATTCTCTCATTGCAAAGGCATCGGATGAACGTGTGGAACAGAGTTTGAAACTCGCAAAGCAGCTCGGTGTAAAAGGCGTGGTATTCCATACGAATTATATCGCCAATTTTAAGCTCGAGAGCTATCGGAAGAGCTTTGTGGAAAAAAATGTAGTGTATTGGAAAGAAAAGCTTTCGCGACATAAAGACTTGCAAATCTATATAGAAAATATGTTTGATGATACGCCGGAGCTTTTGGCACAGCTTGCAGAGGCGATGAAGGATGAGGACAATTTTGGGATTTGTTTCGATTATGCACATGCCCATGTATTTGGAAATCCGGAAGAGATTGAAACCTGGGTACAGGCTCTTGCACCATATGTGAAGCACCTTCATATCAATGATAACGATTGGAAGCAGGATTTGCATCTGGCAGTTGGAGATGGAAAGATTGATTGGAAGAAGTTTAAATCCTATTATGAAAGCTATTTCCCGGAGGCAACGGTTTTGATTGAAGTAAGTGGGATGGAAAAGATACAGAAATCTTTGGAGTATTTGGACAGCTTATGATGGAGGAGATGCGATTGGAAAATAAAAAGATAGTTACAGTCGAAGCGTCAATGGAACATCTGGATAAGGTGACGTTTAGTGTGGAGTCATTTCTTACCGCATGCTCTTGTCCTATGAAAACCGTGATGAAGATATTGTTGTGTGTGGAGGAGTTGTTTGCCAATGTCGTCAATTATGCATATACGATGGGAACAGGTAACTGCACGATAGAAATGTATAGTAAGGTTGATGAAACAGACTGTGA
>JBJENA010000022.1:0-5236 GCA_051879955.1 Wujia sp. | reverse complement strand
CATATGCTTCATCAAAGTACGCAATTGCTTCCTGGTATTGTCCCGCTTCGTATGCATCTACACCTTGCCGACGAATCTTCTTTTTATCAGAAAACAGATTGGAGATAATCACAGCACTGACCACAAGAATTGCAATGAGCGCAATCAAATGGATTTTCTTCCATCTTCTGATTCGTCCCCGATTACGCCTTGCAACTTCCCGCTCATATTCTCCTAACTTCATGTGTTTATCCACACGCGCCATGGTTACTCAATCACTCCTATATCTGTGTTGGCCGGTACATCGGAAACTGTGTTTGTTGATGAACCATTCAACAATGAATAAAACTCATCTAATGTAAGATTATTGGCTGTCATAAATCCGGCTGCATCCTTTCCTACATAGCGGAAATGCCATGGCTCAAAGCCGGCTCCTGTCACTGCCTCTTTTCCTTCCGGATTTCTTACGACAAAGCCATAAGCAGAACAATTTTGCATCAACCACTGATTCGTACCCAAAGTGGCAACAACACTTGCTTCCAACGTTGGTACATCATGCGCAGTTACGTCAAATGCAAGTCCGGTTGCATATTCACCACAACCTTCTGTGGTAGCCGGAATATAACCACCTTTGATTTCATATTCAAATCCGGCTGCATTACATGCTTCTAACATCGCCAACAAATCCGGGTAGATTCTCTCGTCAACAATATATCCACTATTTAACGTATGCTGTTCAAAGGTATAATCAGCGGAAACCGGATTCTGTGCATTCACATACATTAAAAAGTCAGGATTGTTCTGATAAATATATTGTGCCTGTTCTCTCAAAACTGCCATTGGATCAACTGCTTCTGTGGTGGTTGCCTCGGTCGTAATCTCTGTGGTGGTTGGTGGCTGTTTCTTTTTCTTCTTACCAAACAACGCATTAATTAACAGGCAGAACAAAACAATGAAAATAACAAGACCAATGATTGTGTAAATAAGAGGCTTATAATCACCCTTTTGTGCATGCTTTGTCACCTTGTATATGTGCTTCTTTGTCACCTTTTTGAGCTTTTTGAACAATCGTTTCGCATGCTTCCAGACAAAGCTTGCAAAGATTTTCAGATAATACCAAATTAAGCTTACAAAATACACAATGTATTCCCAAGCAATCTTGGCGTATTTTTTTACATTTTCCCAAAGTTCCTGTTTATCCATAGCTTCCTCCTTTTGTATATCTTACAAGATATCGATGTACTCACCTGACAATGCTTTGTTCATGCTTCGAACCGCACAGAATTTTCCACACATCGAACAGGTATCCTCATGTTCCGGACTTCTGTCTGCACGAATTGCCTTTGCTGTCTCCGGATCCAAGGCGCATTCCCATTGCTTGTCCCAATCCAGATTTCTTCTGGCATCTGCCATTTGGTCATCCATCTGTCTTGCTCCCCTTACACCTTTTGCAATATCCGCTGCATGTGCAGCAATTTTTGATGCAATAATGCCCTGTTTTACATCCTCTACATTTGGTAGTGCCAAATGCTCTGCCGGTGTCACATAACACAGGAATGCAGCGCCTGCCTGTGCTGCGATTGCTCCACCGATTGCTGATGTAATATGGTCATATCCAGGTGCAATATCTGTCACAAGTGGCCCTAATACATAAAACGGAGCTCCCATACAGATGGTCTGCTGTATCTTCATATTCGCAGCAATCTGGTCCATCGGCATATGTCCCGGACCTTCTACCATAACCTGTACATTGTGATCCCAGGCGCGTTTTGTGAGCTCTCCCAAACGTACAAGCTCTTCGATCTGACAGACATCGGATGCATCCGCCAGACAACCCGGTCTGCAGGCATCTCCAAGGGACACTGTCACATCATAGCGCTCACAAATATCCAATATTTCATCATAATATTCATAGAATGGATTTTCTTCTCCTGTCATGGTCATCCATGCAAACACCAAAGAACCACCGCGGGAGACGATATTCATTTTACGCTTGTGTTTTTTGATTTGCTCAATCGTTTTTCTGGTAATACCACAATGTAATGTCACAAAATCGACACCATTTTCTGCGTGCAACCGCACCACATCGATAAAATCCTTTGCTGTAAGGGTTGCCAAATCTCTTTGATAATGAATGACGGAATCATATACCGGCACCGTACCAATCATAACCGGACATTCCGCAACTAATTTCTTACGAAATGGTTCGGTATCTCCATGAGAAGACAAATCCATAATCGCATGTGCGCCAAGATTTACTGCCTCCATCACCTTTTTCATCTCAATATCATAATCCTTGCAATCTCTCGAAACACCCAGATTGACATTGATTTTTGTGCGAAGCATCGAACCCACACCCTCCGGGTCCAGACAGGTATGCTTTTTATTTGCACATATCGCTACCTTTCCCTGTGCTACCAATGGCATCAATTCTTCCACACTCATCTGTTCTTTTCGTGCAACCGCTTCTAATTGCGGTGTTACAATGCCTTTTCGAGCTGCATCCATTTGTGTTGTATAGGTTTGCATGGCAACCTCCTAGTCTTTGTCATAATTAGTAAAAGTATATCATATTTATCCTTAATCTGCAATTAAGCGTTCCAATTGTGATTTGGGAACAGCTCCTACAGATTTATTGACAATCTCACCATTTTCAAACACAACAAGCATCGGAATACTCATCACCTGGTATTTCGCTGCCAGTTGTGGTTCCTCATCCACATTCACCTTACATACTTTGACTTCCGAATGTTGCTTGGCAAACTCCTCCACAATTGGAGAAAGCATCTGACAAGGTCCACACCATGGTGCCCAAAAGTCAACCAAAACCTTTCCCTTTGCGTTCAATACTTCCTGTTCAAAATCCTGCGTTGTTACATTCATAATAATTCCTCCATATAATCTCTAAATGCTTTTGCTTCTTCTTCCATCCGAAGATACAAATCTCGTGCAGACAATATCCGGCAGCCTGCGCCTCTTGTAATTGTCTGAATCAGATGATCTCCGGTTGCAACCGTTATCTGATATTTGTTTTTTTCCTGATGGGTAAACTTTTCTATAAACTGGTCAGCAGTTTCACCTTCTTTGGTGTGAATAACCGTCACATCCTCCCGTTCTTCCCTGCTTCCGTGATTTCCTTTTACCTTGTACCCATCAAATACAATCAAAAGTTCCTGATGCGTCATGGATTTATAGTTCGATAAGACACTCACCAGCTTGTCCTTTGCACTATCCATATTGATATCTGCGAGTTGCTTTAATTCTTCCCATGCTAATATCACATTATACCCATCTACAAGTGATAGCTTTTCCTTCGGAGCTTCTATCTTTCTGTGAACCGTCGAACCGACCGGTTCCTGCGCTCTTCTTCGTTTATATATCTGCTTTTTCTGATTTTGATTGGCTGTGGTACGGGCCAAAATCTCATCGATTTCATCGATACCAATACTATAATCAAACCGTTCACGACTTCGTACCTCATAGCTTGTATCTTCCGTTTCCGCCCCCTCATCATCCTGCACATGCATATAGGCTTTTACCTGATCCCAAGGAACCAAAAAACCGGAACCATGGGCACAAAATACAGAAGAAGTCGGATTTTTCAAATCTGCTTCCGGATCATAATTCCTCTGTTTTACAACCTCTTCTTCATTGTGACACACATCATATCCACGTAAGGAAACCTGCAGGTTTCCACACCCTCTGGTATACGCCCGCACATGTATCTGATAATCACGCAAAGTCGCAACCGGACCATATCCACGGAGGATTGCGTTCTCTCCCTGAAGCTGTGGTGGTTCTATCGTTGCATACATGGCCTCCAGGTCTGTCATAGCCTTTCCAATCATAGACTGCGGAAGCTCCAATTCAAAATTATATTGCGGCTCCAAAACCACAGTTTGCGCTTCCATCAACCCTTGTCGCACCGCACGATAGGTAGCCTGCCGAAAATCGCCACCCTCCGTATGCTTGTTATGCGCCCGTCCATTTATAACCGTAAACTTGACATCTGTAAGCGGACAACCAAGCTTTACACCAACATGTGTTTTTTCCTGCAAATGTGTCATAATCAGCCGTTGCCAGTTTTTTGCAAGAAGGTCCTCACTGCAATCTGCTTCAACCTGAATCCCACTGCCTCGTTCTCCCGGTTCGATGCGTATATGTGCCTCTGCATAGTGACGAAGCGGTTCAAAATGTCCCACACCAATGACAGAATCTGCAATCGTCTCCTTATATGAAATCTGACCGGTATCAAATGTCGGGACAACACCAAATCTCGTTTTAATCAATTGTGTGAGTATCTCAATCTGGACCTGTCCCATAAGCATAACGTGCACATTTTCTGTTTCTTCTATCCATGAAATGTGCAATTCCGGTAGTTCTTCTTCTAATTCTTTGAGTTTTCCATACATCAGCCTCGGACTGACATTCTCCGGAAAACTCATTCGATAGGTCAATACCGGCTCCAGCAATTCTCCATGCATATCCTGATAACAGCCAATACAAGCTCCGGCCCCAAGTTCATCAAAGCCTGTAACTGCACCGATTTGCCCTGCATGTAAGACCTGTATCGATTCATAGCCTTCCCCTTGATATCTGCGTATCTGGGTTACCTTTTGTCCCTGTATAGACTCTCGAACCATTAAAGTGCCTTGTATTACCTTGATATGAAGGAGACGATTTCCCTTTTCATCTCTGGTCACTTTAAACGCTTTTGCACCAAATTCTGCTTCATCATGATAGCTACTATCGGTATAGGTATTCAATCCCGTCAATAGTTCTTCGATGCCAATCAATTTTAATGCACTGATAAAATAGCAGGGAAATAATGTTCGATGTTTTATCATTTCGCGTATCTGTTCGATTTCAACCGTACCTGTCTGCATATATGCATCCAAAATTTCTTCCTTATCGGACGCCATCGCAATTTCTTCCATCCAATCAACCGGCATAAAACAACTTTCATCCCGATATCCCGAGAAGCATACACAATCCTCAGACAAACCATCCTTTAAATTCTGCATGATACGTTCGGTATCGTTATCCGGCTGGTCCATTTTGTTTACAACGATTATAGTTGGAATCTCATATTGTCGAAGCAAACGCCACAACGTTTTGGTATGCCCCTGTATGCCATCTCCTGCACTCAATACAAGAATCGCATAATCCAGCACGCAAAGGGTTCTCTCCATCTCTGCCGCAAAATCCACATGTCCGGGAGTATCCAACAACGTCACATCCGTATCCGGTAAATGAA
>JBJENA010000021.1:0-21521 GCA_051879955.1 Wujia sp. | reverse complement strand
GTCGGATTATCTGGAGTTTACAATCGGCAAGCGTGAGGTAACACTTACGGCAACAGATAAGAGCAGCGTATACGGACAGCCACTTGCAACACTTGAGTATACGCAGAGCTCCGAAACAAAGATTCTGGAGGATGAGCTTGAAGGATTTAATATTCGGTTGAGTACAGATGCCACAAGTACGAGTCCGGTAGGCGACAGTTATACGATTACAATTAGTTATATTGAAAACGATAACTACACGATTACAGCACCACCGGGCAAGTATACGATTACGAATGCCGAACTGTCTGTGACAGCAACCGGAGTCGAGAAAGTGTACGATGGTAACGAGTATGGAATCTCTGTGACAGCGACAGCGAATGCGGTATCGGGCGACCAGAGCAACATAAAGATTTACTACAGTGACACAACAGAGCTGACGGCAGATAATTACCAGACAGCCGGAAGCACACAGGAGATTACCTATAAGGATGTAAAGAAGGTTGATGGAGTAGTCGGAAGCTATACGGTTTACTATTATGTAGCATGTTCGAATTATGAAGGCAAAGCAGGAAACGAGACGGTTAAGATTACACCGCGGCAGGTAAGCTTCAAGGTGGATGACAAGAGCAGCCGATATGGAGAAGCGATTAAAGAGCTTACCTATCAGAAGACATCTGAATTGGGAGTAGTAGCAGCGGATGAAAGCGCGCTTGCCATCACACCGGTGGTGAAAGATGCCGAAGGAAATACGATTACTCTTACGAGCAGCAGTCCGAACGGAACCTATCCGATTACACTTTCTTATAATGCAAGTGATAATTACACGTTCACGATTACAGATGGAACCTACACCATCGGTCATGCAACACTTCGTGTGACAGCGCAAGATATCACTTATGTTTATGATGGAAGTAAGCACAATATTGCAGTGGATGTTGCAACAAATGCAGTCGATGGGGATTCTGCGAACATCAAGATATATTACAGCGAGAACGAGCTGAGCGCGGACAATTATCAGACCGCAGGAAGTGAGGATATGGCAGGATACCGGGATGTGAAGTTAACGGGTAATACAGTGGATGGTTACAAGGTTTACTACTATGTAACCTGTGACAACTACACGCCTGTAGCAGGAAGCAGCATTGTGACAATCAAAAAGCGTCCGATTACGATCACCGCGGATTCATCGGCGGAAAATGAATGGACTTATGACGCAGCGACACATACGAAGAACAGCTATACCTATACGCCATATAGCGAGAATCCTGCGCAGGGACTTGCAAATGGAGATACAATTACAAGTGTGAACATTACCGGAGAAATTCAGGATGTTGGAACCGTTGATAACATTCCATCAAACTGTGTGATTCGAAGAAACACAACAGAAACTGCACAAAGTGGCACAAACCAGACCGGCGAAGACGTGACAGCGAACTACAAGATATCCTATGTAAACGGAACGTTGAAGGTAACACAGGCGCAGGCAGAGATTGCGCTGTCCGGTAACATGGATAAGACCTATGATGGACAGGCAGTTACAAATCCAACACAGGCAACAGCCGGAGGTACAACCACAGGTGCAGTTTATACGAAGACCGGAGACGGCACGGTAAGCTTTAAGTATTACACGAAGAACGAAGATCATACATACACCGAGTTATCCGGTGCACCAAAGGATGCAGGAACCTATTACGTAAAGGCATTTACGACTGCAACGCAAAATTACAAGGCAGCGGAGTCGGATTATCTGGAGTTTACAATCGGCAAGCGTGAGGTAACACTTACGGCAACAAATAAGAGCAGCGTATACGGACAGCCGCTTGCGCAGCTTGCCTACACGCAAAGCTCAGTCACCAAGATTCTGGAAGCAGAGCTGGAAGGATTTGATATTCAGTTAAGCACAGATGCAACAACGACAAGTCCGGCCGGTGACTATGCAATCCGCATAGCATATACGGAAAACAGCAATTATGCAATCACGGTGGAAGAAGGTATCTACACCATCACGAATGCACAGCTTACGGTACAGGCAGAAGGAATCGAGAAGGTTTATGATGGCAATGCATATGGTATTACAGTAAGTGCGCAGGCGACCGTACAGGAAGAAGATGCAGATAACATTCGGATCTACTACAGTGAGACACAACTGGATGCACAGAATTACGAAACCAAGGGAAGCCTTGAAAAACCGGTATATACATATGTGAAGCGTGACGGAAATGAGATACAGGATTACGTGGTCTACTATTATGTAGCATGTGACAGCTATGACGGTGTAGCGGGAAATGCAACAGTACGAATCACCCCGAGACCATTGGCGATTCTGGCGGATTCAGCTTCCGGAACCTACAATCCGGAGCATCCGTTAACCAAACAGTCTTATACAATTGTGGATGGAACCAGCTTGCTGTCAGGAGACAAGATAACAGATATCACGATTACGGGCTCACAGGATGTAAAGGGATCTTCCCTCAATGTTCCATCCGATGCGGTGATTAAAAACCGGGATGGAGCAGGAGACGATGTAACCGGATGCTATGAAATCTCTTATCAGCCGGGAACACTCGCGTTGGATGTGGCAAATCAGGAAATTACAGCGCAGGATTTGACGATCGAATATGATGGTGAAATTCATAACATGCATGAAATTCTGGCGACGACAACGGGAGACAGTACACTGGAATATACAGCAACACGTGATGGCGAAGCTGCAGAGGATATTCAGGATCCGGGAACCTTGTATGTAACAATTACAGCTCCACAGACACAGCGGTATGCAGTTGCTGTCAAATGTGTCAAGCTTGTGATAACCAAACGGAAACTGACCGTACAGGCAGACAGCGCGAAGCAACCGTATGATGCTACACCATTTACAAAGCATTCGTATACAATTACAGAAGGTTCTTTGGCACAGACAGACGAGATGCAGGTGACATTCACAGACCAAAGTACAATCACGCATGTTGGACAAGTGGAAAACGAAGTGGCAGATATTCGAATCACACGGGGGCAAGAGGATGTCACTGACGCGTACCTGATTACGACACAGACAGGTATCCTGTCGATTACAAAGCGCGAAATCACAATTCGTGCCAATGACAAAACGAAGGTATATGATGGTCTGGCACTGACATTTGAAGACCAGACGTTTGGTGAAAGGTTGTACCGGATTACAAAGGGAAGTCTGGCAACCGGTGATGCGATTGTTTCGGCTGATTTCTCAGGCACGATTGTGGATGTGGGAACGGTAGAAAACCGGGTATCAAATGCATGCATACAGGATGCCTCGGGAACGGATGTAACTGCAGATTATGAGATTACATATGAAGCAGGAACATTGACGATTGAAGAGCCGGAACCTGAGCCAACACCGCAGAAGACACCGGAGGTAACACCGCAGAAAACACCACAGAGAACACCGGTGGTAACACCGCAGAAAACACCACAGAGAACACCGGAGGTAACGCCGCAGAAGACACCTGAGACAACGCCGCAGAATACAGCGCAAGTCAAACCGCCGCAGAGTACACCGCAGAAGTCTACGGTTGAAAAACCGGTAACAAAGCCGACAACGGCACCGACAGCGAAAAAGGCGGACAAGAAGGGAAGCCTGCTTGTGACAACCGATACGACAGATGTGGATGTAAAGAATTCCGGAAAGGGTAAAAAGTATTTCAATGTGTTGCTTCCGAACAAGGAGCTTTTGGCAGATGAAGTATTGACGGATGAAGAACGTAAGCTGATTCAACAGGGAGAGGATGTTGAAATCCGATTGACAATCAATCGTTCTTCGGAGAAAACCATGAGCCGGAAATTAGAAGCATTCCTAAAAGACTTTGTGAAAGGTCAAAACAAGGATGCGACAGTGGACGAGACGGTGGATGCGACAGTACAAAAGGCTGTACTCAAAACCTATCTCAATCTGACGCTGGAGAAGAAGATTGCGAATGAGAAGTGGAAACGAATCTTTGGAATCGGCAATGCGGTTCCGGTTACCATTGAGATTCCGGAGCAGTATCGGGTTGAAGGAGAAACACTATATCTCATCCGGGAAACGGAAAATGGATTTGTGGTACTGGAGGATACGGATACGGATCCTGAGACGATTACGTTCCTGACGGATGACTTTGATGCAGATTATGCGTTGATTGCTGTGAAAGAGGAAAATCCGGCAACTCAGACAGATGCAGATAATGCAGACAATTCAGATGGAGATTCTGATTGTTTCTGGCATTGGATTATATTACTTGCACTTCTTCTGTCTGCAACTGTCGCCATCTTCTACTGGAAAAAGGAAGAGGATGAGGAGGATGAAGAAAAACAGCAAGATGCAGACAAAGCTGGAAAGACGCGCAGGAAAGGATACGGTGTTTTGATCGTCGTACTAAACGGAATTGAAATTATATGCGTAATCCTTGGAAACTGTAAATGGGATTTACCATTTGCGGTATTCGGTATCGTATCAACAGCATTGATTGATTTTGTTCAGTCAAAAAGAAATAAAAAGGATTAACCTGGCATGAGCCGGTCACATTCGATGATGGATGGGGCCGGCTTGTGTTTGCTATCCGAAAGAAAAAATGTTAAAATGAGAACATCTTGTAGTATTGTGAAGAAGGGTGGAGGCAGGGATGAAAATCTTGATTTGTGATGATGAAATATATGTACGTGAGGAAACAAGAGATACCGTGCTTTCGGCATGTCCGCAGGCAGAATGCTTTGACACAGGAGATGTACAGGAGGCATTGGAATATGTAAAAACATCGCATCCGGATATTGTGCTGCTTGATATTGAGATGCCACAGATGGATGGACTTTGTATGGCAAGGAAGATAAAGCAGTTGTCTGCGCACACCAATATTATTTTCGTGACAGCTTACAGTCAATATGCGGTGGATGCGTTTTCCATGTATGTGAGTGGATATCTCTTGAAACCACTCACGGAGGATGCGGTTCGAAAGGCTTTTGCAAATTTGCGGCAGCCGGTTTTACAGGAAGAACAGAAACTGGTTGTTCGATGCTTTGGGAATTTTGAAGTATTTTATCAGGGAAAGCCACTGATGTTCGCACGAACAAGGGCAAAGGAGGTATTTGCTTATCTGGTTGATTTGCGCGGAGCAAGTGCCAATACAACAGAGCTGTGTGCTGTTTTGTGGGAGGACTCAGCGGATGCACAGCGAAATAAACATTATCTGCGCAATCTTCTGAGTGATATCAGGAAAACACTTTCTTCGATAGGGATGGAAGATGCGTTTGTGACGATGCGTAACAGTTTTTCTGTGAATCCGGAAAGGCTGGAGTGTGATTATTACCGTTTCCTGGAGAATGATCCGGTGGCACGCGGAGAATATCACGGGGAATACATGAAGCAGTACAGCTGGGCGGAGTTTTCGTTTAAGCTATGACAAGGGGAAAAGTATGTTTACAAAACAATCGATTCATGTTGCGCTCGAAACATGGGGCGTGATTTTCTGTCTGATTGCAGCAATTTGTATAGCTTATAGCGGCCGCAAGTCAGGCGTACAAAAGAAATTTCTTGTATGGTTTCAACTATCTGTTGCGTTTTATCTGTTTTCGGATGCCGTGGCTTGGCTGTATCGCGGAATGCCGGGACCGGTTGGATACTGGATGGTTCGTATCAGTAATTATTTTACGTTTCTCTCAGCGCTTGTGATGCCGATTATGTTTCATATCTATTTGTGTCATATTCTCTTTGCAGAAAACTGGCACAGGTATAGGCGCACCATGCGCGTGCAGATGGTGTTTTATATCTGCCTGATTGGAATCGTATTGCTGACCATATCTCAATTTACCAATCTGTATTACTACTTCGATGACGACAATTTCTATCATAGAAACACCTGGCATTCTCTGCACATGGTGTTGGTGCTGCTCGCAATGCTGCTGGATTTTTCACTGGTGATACAATTTCGAAAGAACATGAGTAAAAATATGAGAGTTGCTATCCTGTCATATTTTGTGTTCCCGTTTATTGCGACGGTTGTACAAATCTTTTACTATGGTATTTCTCTGGCTGGATTTGCGGTTGGATTGTCAGCTATCTTTATTTTTGTGACAGAGGTTATGGAGCAAAGCCGTGCCCTGACGAAGAAAGAGGAAGAATTGTACGAAATGCGCGCGAATATGATGCTATCCCAGATACAGCCGCATATGATTTACAATACACTTACGGTTATCAAGCATCTTTGCAAAAATAATCCGGAACTGGCAGCGCAGACAGTAGATGATTTTGCCACATATCTCAGGGGAAATCTGGAATCACTGAATAACAGAAAACCGATTGCGTTTGAAAAGGAACTTAAGCATGTTTCCACTTATCTGGAAATAGAAAAGGTGCGGTTTGGAGATAAAATCCGGGTGGAATATTCTATCGAGGATGATCAATTTGTTTTGCCTGCACTCACCTTGCAGCCAATCGTGGAAAATGCAGTCAAGCATGGAATCCGCAAACGCCCGGAGGGAGGAACCATCCGGATTCACACCTGTAAGGATGAAAGATATCATATCATCCGTGTTGAGGATGATGGTGTGGGATTTGAACCTGAAAAAACACAGGAACTCAGTCGTCATACGGGAATTGAGAACGTGCGGATGCGATTGGAATATATGTGTGGCGGAACGCTTTTTGTTCGTTCTGAAAAGGGGCGGGGAACTGCAGTTGAAATTCTCATCCCACGCAAGGATGATGTATAAAAAATCAAGAGTCCTGTATCGATAGACTGGATACAGGACTCTTGATTTTTATCTGGAACACTGATACAGAAGGTTTTCCCATCTGCGGTTTACTTCTTCCTGATACTGCTCCAGAAGATGCTCATTTTCCGGCTTGAACAGATGCTTGAATCTTCCCTGTGGTCGCAGGAAGTCTTCAATCGGAAGCTTCTTCTTTGGCTCGTAGTTTAAGATCCATTTGCCTTCTACAACCTCGAACAATGGCCAATAGCAGGTCTCTACAGCCAGCTTACAAATCTTCATGATATCCGGTGTGTCATAGCGCCAGCCACGTGGACATGGAGCCATGATATTAAGGAATGCAGCACCCGGTGTGTAGATGGCCTTTTCAGACTTCTCGTACAGGTCCTTCATCGTACCGAGGAAGGTCGACTGTGCAACATAAGGAATATCATGGTCTGCGATGATGGATGCAAGATCCTTTCGGTTTTGCATCTTACCATTGGACTGGGAGCCAACAGGAGTCGTTGTGGTGTCTGCATACATTGGAGTTGCAGATGAACGCTGGATACCTGTGTTCATATATGCTCCGTTGTCATAGCATACATATACCATATCATGATTACGCTCCATGGCACCGGACAGAGACTGTAAACCGATGTCGTAGGTGCCGCCATCTCCACCGAAGGTGATGAATTTATAATTTTCAGTTACTTTTCCTTTTTTCTTGAGTGCGTGATATGCAGTTTCGATACCGGACAGGGTTGCACCTGCATTTTCAAATGCATTGTGCATATAGCTGTCTTCCCAGGCTGTATATGGATACATAAAGCTGGATACCTCCAGACAACCGGTTGCATTTCCAATGACAGCCTTGTCTCCTTCATGCAGGGCACGAAGCACTGTACGTACGGCGATGGTACCGCCACAACCTGCACACATTCTATGTCCCGGAGCGAGACGTTCCGGTTTGCTCATTACTTCTTTAAAATTATATGCCATCTCGTTTTCCTCCGCTTACTTTCTAAGTCCGATATACTTGTACTGTTCCATCTCTTTGGTTCCCGCGGTGTAATCCATGAGATCCCGGAAGATATCACAGGCACTTTCAACCGTGTAATCACGGCCTGCAAGTCCATAGATATAATTGACAGTCATCGAAGTATTCTTGGCATCATACAAAGATGCTTTCAGTTCAGCGCCCAAAGGACCACCACATGCAGAAAAGCTCTCTGCGCGGTCCATAATCGCGATTGCCTTTGCATTTGCAAGTGCAGCTGCAAGCTCTTCGCCAGGGAATGGACGGAAAACACGAACCTTAATCATACCTGCCTTGATGCCCTGTTCACGTAAATGATCCACTGCATCCTTTGTGGTGCCGGCAGCGGAACCCATGATGACGATTACGTACTCTGCATCCTCCATACAGTATTCTTCAAAAAAGCTATATTTACGACCGGAAATCTTTTCGAATTCCTCTGCAACTTCCAGGATGACTTTCTTTGCATTCTTCATTGCAAGACGCTGATTCATCTTGGTTTCCATGTAGAATGGGGAATTTGCATATGGACCGATTGCCATCGGCATCTGCGCGTTGAGCAGATAGTTTTCCGGTTCATATTCACCGACAAAGGCTTTCACCTTGTCGTCTTCAATCAATGAAATGTTCTCTACGGCATGGCTGGTGATAAATCCATCCTGACATGCCATAAACGGAAGACGTACATCCGGATGCTCTGCAATACGGAAAGCCTGGATGTAGTTATCATATGCTTCCTGATTATTCTCTGCGTAAATCTGAATCCAGCCTGCATCTCTGGCACCCATACTGTCTGAGTGGTCACAGTTGATGTTGATTGGACCGGTTAAGGCGCGGTTTACAACAGCCATAACAACCGGAAGACGGTCAGACGCCGCAACATAGAGGACCTCCCACATATAGGCAAGTCCACAGGATGAGGTTGCCGTGATGGCTCTCGCACCGGCAGCGCAGGCTCCCATGGTTGCACTCATAGAGCTGTGCTCAGATTCTACCGGGATAAACTCGGTTGTAATCGCTCCGTTTGCGATATAGGTAGAAACCATCTGAGGGATTTCTGTAGAAGGGGTGATAGGAAAGGCCGCCATGACATCAGGATTAATCTGTTTGATTGCATAAGCGACTGCTTCATTTCCGGACATTCTTTCACGGATTGCCATAATTACATACCCTCCTTCATCGTAATTGCACCAAAGCTGCAGGCACGTTCACAGATGCCGCATCCCTTGCAGTGGTCATAATCAAAGTCTTCCCGCTTGCCATCCTTAACCGGAATACAGCTGTCCGGACAGACCGGTGTACAAAGCAGACAATGGGTACATTTGTTCCAATCGATGACCGGTGTCTGAGTACGCCATTCGCCGGTACAGAATTTGCGGGAACCACCACCACCGTAAATCTGGTTTCCCGGTGTGATGTCATAATATGGACTTTGTTCGTTGATTTTTGATATATCCGTTGCTTTTGACATTATTTTACCTCCTGGAATGCAAGACGCAAAGCATTCATGTTACCTTCGATAACCTCAGGCTTCTTTGCAAATTTGTGTTGATAAGATGCTTCCATCTGAGACAGGAATACATCCTGGTCCATAATGTTTGCAACTTTTACAATGGATGCAAGCATTGGAGAGTTCGGGAAGTATTTTCCGAGTGTTTCCATGGATACACGACGTGCATCGATGGTATACACATTGCCCTCATATCCGTGCAAAAGTGGAAGGATTTCCTCCTTTGGACGTGCAGTGTTGATGACAATACCACCTTCCTTGCTAAGTCCCTTTGTTACGTCTACAGAGTGCAGAAGTGTCTCATCCACCACTACAACGTAATCCGGTGTATAGATATTGGAATGTACACGAATCTCAGATTCGCTGATTCGGTTGTAGGCTGTAATTGGTGCGCCCATACGCTCCGGACCATACTCCGGAAATCCCTGTACATACATGCCTGTGTTAAATGCAACATCTGCCAGCAACAGTGCGGCAGTTTTGGCACCCTGACCACCACGGCCGTGCCATCTGATTTCAATTTTTTTTCCCATATAAAAGAACTCCATTCTTTATGTAGCTTTTTCCTTGCATATTATAAGCATAATAATAGGAAATGTAAATAAAAAACGTGGCATTTATTAACAAATTATATTATTTCTTGAACATTGAAGTCGAAATTGTTATAATCTATTCGGTGTAATACGTGCAAATGCGCGTAGAAAGATAGAAACACAAAAGGAGTTTTTCGATGAAAGAACCGAAGGGTACAACAACCGAAGAAAATAAGATAAACGGCGAAATTCCGGAGCCTTCCGGAGCACCAACGATTGGTGATTATGCAAACGAAGAAAATAGCTGGGAACGTAAAAACCGATTGCGCGAGGAAAAAGCGAGAGCAAAGGAAGAAAAGAAACGTCAGAAATATGCTGATGTGGATGACGATACGTATGAGAAGATGCATGCAGGACCGGTACACAAGTTTTTTGGCGTGATGTCTATCTTACTTGCATTAACCGGAATTGCCGCAAGCGGACTTTGCGTATATAAGCTTGCAATCGCACCTTCTTATGCAGAGGTGGGAAACCTTGAAAAAGAAATAGAAGACATTGTTGCTTCTTTTGGTGATGCAACGCCTGGTGATGCGTCACTTTCTGCGCATATCGCTGCATTGGAAGCAGTTGCTTCTCCCAGTGATTTGGTGGATACCTGGGTGGAGACAAAAAAGGCAACAGCCACAGATGCGAAAGCAGATGAAACGCAGACAAGTGAAGACACTTCTGAGAGTGTTGCAGAGACAGAGTAGGGGGTGACGAGATGAAAAAAAGTTGGAATCGACGTATTATCTTCTCGTTTGTGATTTTGGCAATTGTTGCCTGTGCAACAATCATATTCCTTTTGCCTTACTACAATAAATACAAGGTGTTTAGCGGCATAGAGGCTGGTCAGTGGAATGAAGTGCAGGAGAGCTACGAGGCACTTGATGCACAAAATCAAGCCGATGTGCAGGCGATGCTTCCGGATTATGCAAAGCATGTATGTTTGGAATACGAAGCCGGAGAGAAGGATTATATATACACAATTGCAGCCTACGATGCAATCAATAGTATTGATGAGACAAAGTCGATTTGTGAACCATATAATATCTATGTCAATCGTACCGAATATAAGAAGGCTATGGATGAAATTTTTAAGTCGAATCTAAACTATGATGGAAAAGCTTCATCCGAAGCGATTGAAACAATCAATAGTATTCATTTGCGTTTAGATGCCGGCGAGCGTGAGGAAATTACAACCGAGATTTTGAATCAGAAATATCAGGAGTATGTTCAGCAGAAGGTTTCGAAGGAAGAAGTAGATGGATATATGACCATTATCCGCAATTTCTCCTATTCGGATGCTGCCAATTATATGGATACCATAACAGCGAATATTGCTTGTATTCAGACATATCGTGACTTGTATGAAGTGGCGAAACAAGCCTATGAAGATGGAGATTATTTTACGGCTTTAAATATCTGTCAGGCGGTACAGATTGCACCGACGGATACCGCTTATATTGATGCATATTTCTCTTTGTATGAGATTGTTTACAACACGGGATTGACTTATTATAGGGAGTTGCTCAACGGATATGTGCAGGTAGGAGATTCTGTCAATACTTTGGCTTTGCTTGATAAGATGCAGAAATATTATGGCGAAGATATTGATGTGAACCGCTATAAACTTAGCATTGCCACTGAGTGGCAAAAGGCGTATGTATCTTTTGCAAAGAAAGCAGTCGATACCTTAAAGTCTGATTTGGCAGAGAGAGAAGATGGTTTGTCAATCATAGATGACACGCTGAAGACTCTGAATCTTGACAGCATGGTGTTGTATGATATCGATGAAAATGGTGTGCCGGAGCTGTTTTTGTATGATTCGAAAGAAGAAAATGATACGTACACAACCTGCTTTGTATATACCTATGCAGAGGGTAGCTGCAAGTTCCTCGGTTATGCAAAGCATCGAAGCTTCTGTAGTGATAGCAGCTTTGTGGCATTTCCATGGTATAGCACAAGAACTTCCGGTGACGAATACTGCCTCAAACGATATGAGGAGGGTAGTCTGAGCGATGGCGTGTATGTGCAAAATGTAGATGGTGCTTATTACGTCAACGAGGAGACGGTAGAAGATGCAGCATATCTGTCTGCACAAAATGAAATCCTTGCAAACTCAATCAGCAAGGGAATCAAGGATATGGATGGTGTAAAACTTACAGAGAGTGAGCGATACATCCTGTCTTACAGTCGTTAATGTTCCCGGTTTACGGGATAAAAATATACATCAAATGGAGGGCAAAATATGATAAAGCTTTACGAAACAGGCGCCTATTTGTTAAATGGTACAGAGCTTGTCTGTGATGATGCACAGGCACAGCAGACACTTGCAGCAAAAGGCATTCAGACAACAAAGGAAGAAGCAGCAAAAAATACAATGGCTTATGGAGTTCTGGAGGCACACAATACTTCCGGAAATATGGAACAGCTCAAGATTAAGTTCGATAAGATGACAAGCCACGATATTACATTTGTTGGTATTATTCAGACAGCAAGAGCATCAGGTCTTACGGAGTTCCCGATTCCATATGTTCTCACAAACTGTCACAATTCTCTTTGTGCGGTTGGTGGAACCATCAATGAGGATGACCATGTGTTTGGTCTTTCCTGTGCAAAGAAATATGGTGGAGTGTATGTACCACCTCATCAGGCGGTGATTCACCAGTATGCAAGAGAAATGCTGGCCGAATGCGGCGCTATGATTCTTGGTTCCGACAGTCATACCCGTTATGGTGCACTTGGTACAATGGCAATCGGTGAAGGTGGCGGAGAGCTTGCAAAGCAGCTGCTCAAGCGTACCTATGATGTGGCAAAACCGGGTGTGGTTGCGATTTATCTGGATGGTGAAGTGGCAAAGGGTGTTGGTCCGCAGGACGTTGCACTTGCCATTATCGGTGCAACCTTTGGTTGTGGTTATGTAAAGAATAAGGTCATGGAGTTTGTTGGTCCTGGAGTGGACAAGCTTTCAGCAGATTTCCGTATCGGTATCGATGTTATGACAACCGAGACAACCTGTCTTTCTTCTATCTGGAAGACCGATGAGAAGATTCAGGAGTGGTATGACATTCACAATCGTCCGGAAGCATACAAGGAGATGAATCCGGGTGCAGTTGCATACTACGACGGCGTGGTTTATGTAGATTTGTCAAAGGTAAAGCCAATGATTGCTATGCCATTCCATCCAAGCAATGTCTACACCATCGAGGATGTAAAGGCAAATCTTTCAGACGTACTCGCAGATGTAGAACAGCGTGCACTCGTTTCGCTGGATGGTAAGGTTGACTTTTCATTGCGTGACAAGGTGCGCAATGGTCAGCTTTATGTAGAACAGGGTATTATCGCAGGCTGTGCCGGTGGTGGATTTGAAAATATCTGTCAGGCCGCAGATTTGATTCGCGGTAAATATATCGGTGCAGATGAATTTACGCTTTCTGTATACCCGGCTTCTACACCAATTTACATGGAACTTGCAAAGAATGGTGTATTGGCAGATTTGATAGGAACCGGTGCGATTGTCAAGACCGCGTTCTGTGGTCCTTGCTTTGGCGCAGGTGACACACCGGCAAACAATGCATTCTCTATCCGTCACAGTACACGTAACTTTCCGAACCGTGAGGGTTCTAAGATTCAGAATGGACAGATTTCTTCTGTTGCACTGATGGATGCGCGTTCTATCGCAGCAACAGCAGCAAACAAGGGATATTTGACCGCAGCAACAGATATGGATGTAGAGTACAAGGGACAGAAGTACTTCTTCGATAAGTCTATCTACGAGAACCGAGTATACAATGGTGTGGGCAATGCAAAGCCGGAAGAAGAGATTAAGTTTGGTCCAAACATTAAGGACTGGCCACAGATGGTTGCATTGACAGAGAATTTGATGCTCAAGGTTGCTTCTGTGATTCATGATCCGGTTACTACTACCGATGAGCTGATTCCGTCCGGTGAGACATCCTCTTACCGTTCGAATCCATTGGGACTTGCAGAGTTTACACTCTCCAGAAAAGATCCGGAATATGTAGGGCGTGCAAAAGCAGTACAGAAGCTGGAAAGAATTCGGGAAGCCGGAGAGTGCATGGGTGAGGCAGATGCCGGCATGAAAGAAGCAATGCACAAGGTTAAGGAGACATTCCCGGATGTGTGCGGCAAGAATACAGGTGTCGGAAGTACTATCTTTGCGGTAAAGCCGGGTGATGGTTCTGCACGTGAGCAGGCAGCTTCCTGTCAGAAGGTTCTCGGCGGCTGGGCAAACATTGCCAAGGAATATGCAACGAAGCGTTATCGTTCCAACCTCATTAACTGGGGTATGCTTCCATTCCTTATGCAGGAAGACTATGACTTTGATGTAGATGATTATATCTTTATTCCGGGCATTGTAGATGCAATCAAGAACAAAGACAGTGAGATTAAGGCATATGTGGTAAACAAGGATATGAAGGAGCTTACTTTCACACTTGGTGATTTGACAGATGATGAGAGAGATATCATCCTTGCAGGATGTTTGATTAATTACTATAAGACACACTAAATTTTTATCGGTCAAGAGCCGATACATACCATGAAAGTACCCTCCCCTGAGTAGACGAAAAAGGAGGGGAATCATGGTAATTCAATCATCACAAGCGCGCATGGGTGCGCGCACACAGACAAGCTACCGGTATCAAAAAACACAGGAGCAACTACTTCGTAACAAATCGACCGGAGAAACCTTATATGAGGGAAGTAGTTTCTCTATGATGGGAACGCAGGAGTATGTGACCAATGCGAAGAAAATTGACAGCATAGAAGATGCGACATCTCATTTTCTGGAACAACTTCGGGCGTATATGCAGGATATGCGAAATCGCCTGCTTGCAAACCTCGGAATCCGAAGGAACGTTTCCGGATCCGGATATACGTTTTTGGAGGGAAGCTACGCATATGACATCTCATCCGGCAGGAATGTCAGTATTTGGGACCGCGTACAGAAAACAAGTTGTACCTATGAAGAATCGGAGACTATGGAATTTGCCACTACGGGAAGTGTTGTGACTGCAGATGGCAGAAAACTGGATTTTCAGGTGGAGCTTACCATGTCAAGAAGCTATGTGGAATGCATCGAGGATGTACAGATGGATCAGGTAGCAGCCATTATGACGGACCCACTCGTTCTCAATCTCGATACGACGGCTGCTTGCGTCAGCGACCAGAAATGGAAGTTTGATATCGATGGAGACGGCGAAATGGATTCCATATCGATGCTTGCAAAAGGCTGTGGATATCTGGCCCTTGACCGCAATGAAGATGGTCGCATCAATGATGGCACAGAGCTTTTTGGAGCCAGGACCGGAAATGGTTTTTCTGAGCTTGCTGCGTATGATGAAGATGGAAATGGATGGATTGATGAAGGTGACAGCATCTATGAAAAGCTGTCCGTCTGGTTGAAGGACGACAGCGGTCAGGACCGGTTGCTTTCTTTGAAAGAAGCGGATGTTGGAGCGATATATCTTGGGAATGCGAGTACAGAATTTGCACTCAAATCTTCAAAGGATAATGCCCATCAGGCCCAGGTTCGAAGAACAGGAATCTACCTGAGCGAAGCAGGTGTTGCGAATACCATCCAGCAATTAGATATGGTAAAATCTCTAATTGGTTAATTTATACCTTTACATGTAGTATTGAATACTATATAATATCTATAATGGCATGATGCTTAGCATCATGCCATTTTTAAAGTATCGACACATAAGTGAGGGATAAGAACATGGATATCAAAAGTGATAACCTGAAAAAAGAGATTAGACGGATGATGACACTTGGACATATTGCGCCTGAGAATCTGCCGGATATTGATTTGTATATGGATCAGCTGACAACGTTTATGGATCAGTACCTTTCGGGAAACAAGAGAAACGAAGAAGAAAAGACATTGACCAAGACAATGATCAATAATTATACGAAGAATAATTTGCTTCCACCATCGGATCGCAAGCGCTATTCCAAGGATCATTTGATTCTTCTGATATATATTTATTATCTGAAAAACGTGATTTCTATCGGGGATATTCAGACGATGCTGGCACCTTTGATTGCCGATTACTACAATAATCCGCAGGCCAATCACAGCTTGCAGGAGATTTATGAAAGCCTGTATAAATTAGAACAGCGCCAGCATTTTCAGGTAGAAGACAGTATTGTCAAAACCCTGGAGCTGTGTGAGAAGGATTATCCGGGTCACGAAGATTCTTACATCAAAGCATTTACATTCTTGTCTTTGTTAGGATATGATATTTATCAGAAGAAGAAACTTATGGAAAAAATTATCGATGAGATGAGTGCAGAGATGAAGGAAAAGCAGGAAGAACAGGAAAAACAAAAGGAAGCAGAAAAAGAAGCGAAAAAAGAAAGTCGCAAAAAGGACAAAAAGAAACCGGAGGAATAATCCCCTCCGGTTTTGTTGTACAAGCTATGATTTATTCTTCGTTCTCTGTATCTTCTTGTTCTTCCGGCAGCAACTTTAGTGTGACGCGTTCGATTCGGTTGCGTTCTACTTTTGTGACACTGATCTGCGCCTGTTTGCAACTGATGGTTTCACCCTCGGATGGAATTTTGTCAAATAGTTCAATGACAAAGCCTGCCAGAGAATCATAATCCTCGGATTCGAAATGAGAGTGTAAACGGTCATTCAAATCATCCAATTTGATGGAAGCATCGATATCATAGGTAGAATCGCCAAGCTCGCGGATGAAATCATTTTCATCTGCGTCATATTCGTCTCTGATATCTCCAACGATTTCTTCAATCAAATCTTCCATGGTGATGATACCACAAGCGCTTCCGTATTCGTCCAACACGATAGCCATACTATCCGTAGAGGTCTTCATATCAGCAAAGACTTGACTCGTCTTTTGGTATTCATATACAAACAACGGCTTCCTGAGAATACTTCGAAGGTCAAAATATTGCAAGTCGCGCATCTCACGGTAAAAGAACAAGTCCTTGATATTCAAAATTCCGATGATGTTGTCTTTGTGTTCTTCATAGATTGGAATACGCGTATAAGTTTCTTCCTTGAAGATTTCAACAAGCTCTTCATAGGTAGAATACACGTCTGCGCTAATAACGTCAGCTCTCGGAATCATGATTTCCTTGCACAAACCATCGCCGAAATCCACCACATTTGAAATCATGAATTTTTCTTCCGGTTCAATGACACCTTCCTCGTGTGAAACATCCACGATGGTACGAAGCTCTGCTTCCGTGATGGTCTGTTCCTGTGCATTCGGATCTACATGCAACAGCTTGAAAATTCCGCTGGTAAGTATATTTAATACCCAAATGACAGGCGTAAGAATGGTCATTAACCATGAAATTGGATATACAGCGAACATCGAAAGCTGTACGGCATAAAGGCTTGCCAGCGTCTTCGGTGTAATCTCTCCGAATATCAAAATCAGAAAGGTCAAAATACCGGTTACAATACCGATATATTTGTTTCCAAACAAACTGGTACAAAGTGTTGTTGTAAGCGCAGATGCATAGAGGTTTACGATATTATTACCGATGAGAATGGTGCTAAGAAGTTTTGCAGAATTCTCTGTTACCTTCAATACCTTGCGCGCTTTCTTGTTACCCTGGTCTGCAAGCGTGCGCAGCTTCATGCGGTTCACCGTAGTCAGTGCAGTTTCGGCAGACGAGAAAAAACCGGACAAAATCAGTAAAATAAGTACGATAATCAATTGTATTCGATCGTCCAAAATCGAACCTCCTTTATAAATACTAAAAATTACCTATATAATAGTAAGATAGTAGGTTCGTGTCAAGTACCAAGCCGTTGGGAAGCCGGGGACGTGGGAAAACATCAACATATTTCTTGTTCTAAATTTTCAAATAAGGAATCGGAGAAGAAATCACCCAATGATATATCCAGTCCATCACAGAATTTCTTAATTGTCAAAATAGAAATATCCCTGCGATCTTTGTCCATCATGCTGTAAATCGTGGATGGGGTTACCCCGGAAAGACGGGCTAATTCGTTGTATGTTATATTTCGTTCCTTGCACAGATTCTGAAATCGGATTGCAACTGCATCTTTCACATTCATTCAATATCACCTCATGAACGATTGTAATCATTGCTACGCAAATGAGTATACGCACTTGCGTAACATTGAAAGATTTACTATAATCATGTTTAGTTTCGCATTGCCTGCTTTATATTAAGAGTTGAAGATATAGAGGAGGTTTCTTATGAAAAAATATGGTTATGTTCGTGTTTCGTCAAAGGACCAAAATCCGGATCGTCAGCTCGATGCATTAAATGGCTTTGGGATTCCAGCGAAAAATATCTATGTTGACAAAATGTCGGGGAAGAATTTTGCAAGACCGAGCTATTTGAGATTACTAAAGAGACTGCGTGAAGGAGATTTGCTGGTGATTGTAAGTATAGACAGACTGGGCCGAAATTATGATGAGATATTGGAACAGTGGAAGATACTTACGAAGGAGAAAAAAGTGGATATTGAGGTGATTGATATGCCGTTATTGAATACCAATTATGAGCGGGATGGATTGACGGGGGTCTTTATTTCCGACTTGGTGCTTCAGATACTGGCATATGTTGCACAGACGGAACGCGAATTGATTCACCAGAGACAGGCGGAAGGAATCGCGTCGGCAAAGGCGCGGGGTGTTCGATTTGGTGCACGACGGATAGAAGTGCCTTGTGAGTTCGATAGCTATTACCAACTATGGAAAATCGGGAAAATATCGGTGCGAAATGCAGCGAAAGAGTTGGGCGTCAGTTATTCCACCTTTTACAGAAGGTGCATGGAAAAACGCAAAAAAAGAGAATGGTAAAATTTGTTTATAAAGGTAGACATTGCGAAACAAGTAAATATATGTTGAAATGGCACGAAAATAGGTATGTTTTGTGCCGTTTTTTATTATATATGGGTTGTTTCAAAATGTCTACCTTGTGAAACAGGAAAGCGTTGACGTATCAAAAGGAGATACAGGTATGGATGGAGAAGAGGATGAATCAAAGAGGGGAAAACGCAAATCCATAGTATCTAAAATAGCATAGTCAAGCACGATGAAAAAAAGCATGACTATGACAATGAATCGTAGGAGGGAAAAATGAGAAACGTAAAACGAATGGTGCTTGCAACTGCAATTGCAGTTGCAGCTACAATATGTACACCAATGACTTGTATAAATGTATATGCGACAGAATCGGAGTCTGCCGAACTGGAAACGCTGGCAATTTCGGAGGAGAATTTCCCGGATGAGAGTTTTAGGAGTTATTTGTCCGCAGAATTTGATACCGATGGGAATGGATATATAAATCCGGATAGTGTGACAGAGATAAATGTAAGAGAAAATAATATATATTCACTAGAAGGAATAGAATTCTTTTCAAATTTGGAAACTTTGGATTGTCAAGGAAATCAGCTAACCAGCCTGAATGTAGGAAAAAATACAAATCTTATTAGGTTGACATGTAGAGGTAATCAGCTAACAAGCTTGGATGTGAGCAATAATGAAAATCTTACTGATTTGGATTGTGCTTGGAATCGGCTGACAAGCCTGGATGTGAGCAAGAATGCAAATCTGATTAATTTGAGTTGTGGTGACAATCAGTTGACAAACCTGGATGTGAGCAAGAATGTCAATCTGAGTTCTTTGTCTTGTGGTAGAAATCAGCTAACAAGCCTGGATGTGAGCAAAAATTCAAAGCTGTACTTGTTGGATTGCCGTAAAAACGAGCTAACAAGTCTGGATGTGAGCAAAAATACAAATCTTACTAATTTGCTTTGTTGTAGTAATCAGCTAACAAGTCTGGATGTGAGCAAAAATACAAATCTTACTAATTTGCTTTGTTATAGTAATCAGCTTACCAGCCTAGATGTGACTAATAATTCAAAGCTGTACGTGTTGTCTTGTAGTGGTAATCAGCTAACCAGCTTGGATGTGAGCAATAATGAAAATCTTACTGATTTGAATTGTGGTTATAATCAGCTAACTAGACTGGATGTGAGTAATAATTTAAAGTTGAGAATTTTAGATTGTTATAGAAATCAGCTAACGAGTCTGGATGTGAGCAATAATGCAAACTTAACCGAATTGGATTGTAGTGATAATCAGCTAACCAGCCTGAATGTAAGTAATAATGCAAGGTTGAAAGAATTGTGGTGTTATAGAAATTATTTAAGAGAAGTGACGGGATTAGAAAACACTACATTACCACAAGAAGAGGATGGAGAATTGTTTATTTTTAGTCCACAATATTCCCTTTGTAACGGGAATCACAGTGTAGTAACAGACAATTCCATCGCTGCAACCTGTACCACAGAAGGAAAGACCGAGGGAAGCCACTGCTCCGTATGTGGCGAGGTCATCGTTGCCCAGCAGACAATTCCAAAAGTAGCTCATACAGCAGTCACAGACTCGGCAGTTGCCGCAACCACTACCGCTGACGGAAAGACCGAGGGAAGTCATTGCTCGGTATGTAATGCCATTATCATCCCACAGTCTATCATTGCATATCCGAAGACCATTACCCTTTCCAAGACAAAGTACACCTACAATGGAAAGGTACAAAAGCCTACCGTTACGGTAAAGGATGCAAACGGAACAATTATTACAGCAGAAAACTATGCAGTAACGTATGCAAAGGGCTGCAAAAACAAAGGAACCTACAAGGTTACCATAGCATTTACCGGAAACTATTCCGGAACCGTTGAGAAAACATTTACCATCAATAAGGCACCAAATACCATGACCGTAAAGCCGGCGAAAAAAACTGTAAAGTATGCTCTGGTCAAGAAAAAAGCCCAGAAGGTCAAGCTTACAGTTGCAAAGAACAACGGCAAGGTAACATACAAGACAAGCTCTAAGAATCTTACCGTCAAAAATGGCGTGGTAACGATTAAGAAGGGAACCAAGAAGGGTACATATACCGTCAAGGTAAGTGCCAAGGGAGATGCAAATCACAATGCAGTAACCAAGACAGTAAAGATTACAATTAAATAAAACTATGTTACATGCATGATAAAAAAGAAGGGTGACTATTTCACATGAGATAGCCGCCCTTTTGCTGTGAGAAACCCCATTACCATGAAGAAAATATCCGGTGGGAATTATGTCAACAATTACCTGGTAGATACTTCAATGAAAGTTTACTTGAAAATCCCACGCATATATCTTATAATATCAACATCTGTATCAATAAGGAATCCATATTTCCCTATCGGGACATTTAATATGGTGAATTCTCACCAGATATTCCAATTATTGAAACAATTATAGAGGCGATATACAACAAGGATATTGAATCATATGGATGTTTGATTTGTGTATCGGAAACTTGCGACGAAGGCATAAATATATTATAATGTGCGTGTAAATGCGTGATTACCTGTGAGGGGCGACATATTGCTGATATCCTCTTTATGTGCCTTAATTTTATGCCATTTGAGCAATTAAGGAGACAAAGGAGGAAAGAGAAAATGGGCGCGAAAGACGCAACTGAAAAACTATTAGAGGATTATAATGATGTTTTTGCAGATATTGTAAACACTCTGTTGTTTGAAGGAAAAGAAATCATCAAGTCGGATGAACTTGAAAACTCTAAGGACAAAAGTCAGTTCAAAACGGATGATGATGAACTGCATGAGCAGGAACGAGATGTGTCAAAGTATTGGACCAAAGGCAGGATAAAGATTGCGTTGTGTGGATTG
>JBJENA010000020.1:0-62610 GCA_051879955.1 Wujia sp. | reverse complement strand
CCAACAGCCGCTGCACTTTCTTATGGTCTTGACAATGAAGAAGAGCAGAAGATCATGGTATACGACTTAGGTGGTGGTACCTTTGATGTATCTATCATTGAGATCGGTGATGGTGTCATCGAAGTTCTTGCAACTGCAGGTGATAACAAGCTTGGTGGTGATGACTTCGATAATGCAATTACAAAGTATATGCTTGAAGAGTTCAAGAAGACAGAGGGCGTAGACCTTTCTACAGATAAGATGGCTATGCAGAGATTGAAGGAAGCAGCAGAGAAGGCAAAGAAGGAGCTTTCATCTGCAACAACTACAAATATCAACCTTCCATTCATCACTGCAACACAGGAAGGTCCAAAGCACTTTGATATGGATTTGACACGTGCAAAGTTTGATGAGTTGACAGCTGATCTTGTAGATAGAACAAAGACACCTGTACAGACAGCACTTTCTGATGCAGGTCTTACAGCAGGCGATCTTGATAAGGTACTTTTAGTAGGTGGTAGTACACGTATTATCGCTGTTCAGGATATGGTTAAGAAGCTTACAGGTAAGGACCCGTTCAAGGGAATCAACCCGGATGAGTGTGTAGCAATCGGTGCTTCTATCCAGGGTGGTAAGCTTGCAGGTGATGCAGGTGCCGGTGAAGTTTTGTTGTTGGATGTTACTCCACTTACACTTTCTATTGAGACCATGGGTGGTATTGCAACACACTTGATTGAGAGAAATACAACCATTCCTACAAAGAAGAGCCAGATTTTCTCAACCGCTCAGGATAACCAGGACGCTGTAGATATCAATATCGTACAGGGTGAGCGTGAGTTCGCACGTGACAACAAGAGTCTTGGACGTTTCCGTTTGGATGGTATTGCACCAGCCAGACGTGGTGTTCCACAGATTGAAGTTACTTTCGATATCGATGCAAATGGTATTGTAAATGTATCCGCTAAGGATCTTGGAACAGGTAGAGAGCAGCATATCACAATTACTTCCGGAACATCACTTTCTGATGATGATATCGAAAGAGCAGTAAAGGAAGCTGCTGAGTACGAAGCACAGGATAAGAAGCGTAAGGAAGCAATCGAGGTTCGTAATGATGCAGATGCTATGGTATTCCAGACAGAGAGAGCGTTAAACGATGTTGGAGATAAGCTTTCAAGCACAGATAAGGAGCAGGTAGAAGCTGATGTTAAGGCTTTGAAGGAAATTGTTGAGGCTACAGATCCGGATGCTATGACAGATTACGACGTTGAGAAGATTAAGGCAGCAAAAGAAACTCTTATGAATAGTGCGCAGGCATTGTTCTCAAAACTTTATGAGCAGAATGGTCCTGGTGCAAATGCAGGAACCGGTGCAGGCACTCCAGACTTCTCTGATGATGTAGTAGATGGTGACTACAAGGAAATTTAATCACGAAGGTTGAGAGAGCAAATTACAAATATAAGGGTGAATGCATATGGCTGATAAAAGAGATTATTATGAGGTGCTCGGAGTCACAAAAGGTGTTTCCGATGCAGAATTAAAAAAAGCATACCGTAAGGTAGCAAAAAAATATCATCCGGATACCAATCCGGGTGATCAGGAAGCCGAAGAGCGTTTCAAGGAAGCGGCAGAGGCATATGCGATTTTGTCAGATCCTGAAAAGCGTGCAAAATATGATCAATATGGTCATGCAGCTTTTGATCAAAATGGTGGTCCTGGTGGATTTGGCGGATTTGATTTCTCCGATATGGGAGATATCTTTGGAGATATTTTTGGCGACATGTTTGGTGGTGGAAGCAGACAGAGACAGTCTAACGGTCCTGTAAAGGGAGCCAATATCAAAATCACTGTACGTGTCAGCTTCAATGATGCTGTATTTGGTACGCAGACGGAGTTGGAACTTCCACTCAAGGATGAATGTGATGTATGTAAGGGAACCGGTGCACAGCCGGGGCATCAGCCGGAAACCTGTGGCAAATGTGCCGGTAAGGGTCAGGTTGTATATACACAGCAGTCTTTGTTTGGTATGGCAAGAACGGTTTCTGCCTGTCCGGACTGTGGTGGTTCAGGAAAGATTATCAAGTACAAGTGTGGTAACTGTGCAGGCTCCGGTTATGTAAAGAGCAAGAAGAAGATTCAGGTTGCAGTTCCTGCAGGTATTGATAATGGTCAGAGTATCCGTATTCGTGCAAAGGGTGAGCCGGGTATCAATGGTGGCGAACGAGGAGATTTGTTGGTGACTGTATTGGTGGATCGTGATTCGACCTTCCAGAGACAGGAGTACGATTTGTATTCTACTGAGCCAATTACTTTCACACAGGCTGCACTTGGAGGACGTATTACGGTATCTACCATTGATGGACCATACGAGTTGGATATCAAACCGGGTACACAGACAGATACCAGAGTGAAGTTAAAGGGCAAGGGTGTTCCAACCCTTCGTAATAAGAATGTACGTGGTGACCACTATATTACCCTGGTGGTACAGGTGCCGGATAAGTTGACAGAAGAGCAAAAGTCCATTTTGAATCAATATGCCAATACGACTGTAAATGCGAGATCTTCGACTGATTCAGCTTCTTCCGGATCTTCTCTGTTTGGAGATCACAAAAAGAAAAAAGGCTTCAAGAAAGGGTTTTAGGTAAATAAATATGATGTGGACAAAGGTAACGATAGATACCTCTGTAGAAGCGGTCGATCTCATCAGTGCTTTTTTAGATGAGTGCGGCGTAGAGGGAATCGAGATATCAGACAATGTTCCACTGACCGAAGAGGAAAAATCAGAGATGTACGTGGATATTCCATTACAGATGGAAAATGATGGAAGTGCACAGATATCCTGTTACATCGATGATCGTTTCCAAATAGATTCTTTAAAGGCGGATATAGCTGCAGAGCTTACCCGCCTTGAAGCGTTTATTCCGGTTGGAACAAAAAAAATCGAGATATCACAGACGGAAGATGCAGATTGGATGAATAATTGGAAGCAGTATTTTCGGCCATTTCGTTTATATGACAATATCGTGATAAAGCCAACCTGGGAAAACATGGAGGCTGTGGATGAGATGCTCAAACAAGAACAGGCCGGGATAACCGGTGAAGATTGTATCGTGATTGAGATTGATCCGGGAATTGCTTTTGGAACAGGTTCTCATGAAACAACAAAACTTTGTATTGGACAAATCAAGAAATACCTGAAAGAAGGCGACACAGTATTTGATGTTGGTTGTGGTAGTGGCATTTTGTCGATTATCAGTTCCAAGCTGGGAGCAGGATTTGTACATGGTATGGATATCGATGAGGTCGCAGTGCGTACAAGTGTGGAAAATGCTGTGCAAAATCACGTTGATGAGACAAAGATTAAGTTTTCGTGTGGGAATTTGTTAGAAGATAACTATATTGGAAAAGGAACTACTTTCCAGTTGGATGCATCTGTGATAAAGTCAGATCAACACATGGAAGCAGATAGGCAATATGATATAGTTGTGGCAAATATTTTAGCTGATGTGATCGTGCCGCTTTGTGGTGTGATTCGTCCGTACCTGAAAACGGAGGGTTATTTTATTACCTCCGGAATTTTAAAGGAAAAGCTTGAGGATGTGCGAACAGCTATGCTTGCAAATGATTTCGAAATCGTGGATGTTGTTACAATGAATGATTGGGTGTCCGTGATTGCAAAGTACTCGTAGATAGGTGTTATTATGGTATTTTCATCAATGACATTTTTGAGCGTGTTTTTAGTATTGACCTTTGTATTGTCAGTGCTTGCGAAAGACATAAGAATCAAAAATGCAATTTTAATTGTTTTTAGTATAATATTTTATGCAGTAGGAGAGCCGGTGTATGTCATACTTATGCTGGCATCTTCTTTTGTAAACTATGTATTTGGAAGATTGGTCAGACGCAGAGATTGTCCGTCTAAGCTGTTTCTTGTTTTGGCGATTGTCTTTAACCTGGGTATGCTGGTTACATATAAGTATGTGGATTTCTTTATTGAAATTATAAATGCTGCAGTTCACACGCAGATTCCATATACGGGATTGACAATGCCAATCGGTATTTCATTTTTTACGTTTCAGGCAATGTCTTATGTTATAGATGTATATCGCGGTGTGTGTAAGACACAGAAAAATTTCTTTTATGTCCTGTTGTATATTTCGTTCTTCCCGCAGTTGATAGCAGGACCGATTATCAAATATAGTGATATGGAAGAGCAAATTACCAATCGTGTAGCGTCTGTAGATGATATTGAGTACGGAATACGAAGATTTATCACAGGTTTATCAAAAAAAGTTCTCATATCCAATGCAATAGCTCTGGTTGTGGATACCTTGATTGCGGATCTTTCCCATCTTACGATGTTGGGTGCATGGGTTGTCACAATTGGTTATAGCTTGCAGATTTATTATGATTTCAGTGGTTATAGTGACATGGCTATAGGACTGGGTCGGATGTTTGGATTTCATTTCAAGGAGAATTTCAAACATCCATATGCTGCAATCTCCATCAAGGATTTTTGGAGAAGATGGCATATATCCCTGTCCGGATGGTTTCGGGATTATGTATATATTCCATTAGGTGGAAACCGAAAAGGAAAGTTTCGTACGTTTGTGAATAAATTCTTTGTATTTTTTCTGACAGGATTTTGGCATGGTGCAAACTGGACCTTTATGGTTTGGGGATTGATTCATGGTATTTTCTCTGTACTGGAAGAAAGCAGGTATTTCAAGATAGAAAAGGTGAAAGGCGTACGAAGGATTTATACATTGTTGGTTGTAAGCTTTGCATTTGTGATATTCCGGGCTGATAGTCTGTCACAAGGAGGATTTATTCTCGCCAGATTATTTGATGTGTCTGCGCATAATGTGTATGGTGCGGCGACGTTGGCTTCCTGCATGACAGGATATGCCATTCTTGCATTTGTATTGGGAATTTTGTTTGCAGTTCCATGGTGGAAAGGACTTGCGGAAAGATTGCAAAGCGTAGTATCCGGTAAAATGTATGAGAAAGTGAAAAACATTGCGCATATAGTAACCGGTGTATTATTGATGGGCTGTTTGATGATTTGTATGATTCAACTGGCATCCGATTCCTATAATCCATTTATCTATTTCCGTTTCTAGCAATGGAGGAGGAGAGATATGAAACGATACAAGTATATATATATTCTATTATTCTTTATCTGTCTGTCCATTCCGACCATTGGGTTGTTGTGGTACGAGCAACCGGAGGTAACGGAGAATAAGGTGTTGACAGACCGTCCGGAATTTATGAAAGAAGGTACACTGAATATCCGCTATCTTCAGGATTGGCAATCGTATTATATGGACCATTTTGCTTATCGCCAGGAGCTGGTTACAGCAAATGCACTGGTAAACAGTAAGATGTTTGGTCAATCCAGTGAGGAGCTTGCGATTGTTGGTAAGGATGACTGGCTGTATCTGAAGGTTTCTTTGGCAGATTACCAAGGGACAAATCTTATGAGCAAAAGGGGTTTGTATTGTGCAGCAAGAACCTTGAAGCTTATGCAGGAATATGTGGAAGGTCAGGGCAAGCAGTTTGTGTTTGCATGTGCGCCAAATAAAAATACACTATATCCACAATATATGCCGGATTATTATCGTGTGATAGATTCCGATCATAATTTGGACTTGTTAACTCCATATCTGCAGAGCAATGGTGTGAATTATGTAGATTTGAAAGCATTGTTTCAACAGACCGAAGAGATTCGATATCACAAAGGAGATTCGCATTGGGATAACATTGGCGCAGCTATGGTAGCAGATGCTTTGTTGTCTCAGTTAGAAGTGGAGCATACAGATTATACAGAATTAGATTACGATACGGTACATAATTTCCAAGGAGATATTGATAAGATACTGTATCCGCTTGCCAGACATCCGGAAACAGAATACGATTTTTCGAAATATATGAGCTATACATATGCAGACGGAGTGGGAAATGTGGAGGCTGCGGATATTGAAACAAATTGCGAGAACAAGAATCTTCGTCTCCTTTGCTTCCGTGACTCGTTTGGTAATTCCCTGCTTCCATTTCTTGCCAATGAATTTTCTTATGCAAATTTTCAAAAATCTGTTCCATATCGATTGGATGCGATGTATAATAAGCAATTGGACATTTGTATCTTAGAGTTAGTGGAACGAAATCTGAAGCAATTGACGCAGTTTGCTCCGGTAATGCCGGCTCCGCTTCGAAGTCTGGATACAGAGCTTACAGCATATGAGTCTGAGAATACGAAATGTGAAGGTTCTGCCTTTGAGGATTATTACAAATTGATGGGCCAGGTGGATGCAGATTATGTGGCGCAGGAGTCACCAATTTATATCCGTTTATCCAATGAATCACAAAGCTATGTTTTGGAGGCGACTCCGGTGAGTGAGAAAGATGGCAAAACGCAGGAGCGATATCTGCAGGATTACGGATACGTGTTGTACATCAATCAACATGCATTGCCGCAGGGAACCTATGACGTGGAAGTGATTAGTCGCAACGAAGACACATATGTTTGTAAAACAAAAGTGAAATTGGCTTTTTAAGCAGACAAGAAACAAAAGGAGAAACGAAAATGAAGATTCGAAAGCATATTTGTATCGCAGTTTGTGCGGGAATGATGGGGCTTGCCCTGTATGGTTGTGGAAACAAGGAGGAGGTTGCAACCAAGACAGATGCAACCGGTGCCACAGAAGAAACGACGCAGGCAACGACCGAGGCAACAACCGAAACAACAACCGAGGCAACGACACAGGCGACGACCGAGGTGACGACCGAGGTAACAACCGAGGCAACGACACAGGCAACGACCGAGACAGAAACGACACAGGCAGCAACGACCGAGGCAGCGACAACACAGGCAGCAACAACCGAAGCAACAACACAGGAGGAAGTAAACTTTGATGATGAGGTGATTGTCGTGACACCGGATGACCCATCAACCGGTGGAAGCGATGAGCCGTATGTTGTTCAGGTTGTACCAAACTGTGACAAGGGTGGATATGATACGATTTACAGTGATGGCACAATCGTATGGTCACCGGAATAAGCATAGAGGATAAGGGGAGAGGCGCATTATGAAGAAGAAAATAAGTGCTTGGTTTCTGATTCTCGTATTGTGTGTGACTTTGATTCCACAAAATACATTTGCTGCTGTTAAGAAAATATCAATTTCCTACAGTGGATCGATGGAAGAATATGGAAACCTGAAAAAGGTAAAGGATGGTATTACACTCGGTGAGATTGGTTCAAAGAAGCGATTGGAATCCATCAAGATTACATCGAGTGCTACTTTGATGTATAAGGCGTATGTTCAGGCAACCGGATGGCAAAAGTGGAGGAAAAATGGTCAGTTAGCCGGTACAACCGGTAAGTCCAGAAGATTAGAAGCCATTCAGGTAAAATTGACCGGTAAATATGCGAGTCGTTACGATGTATATTATCGTATGCATGTCAGTGAGGGTGATTGGCTTGGATGGGCCAAAAACGGCGAAACAGCAGGTACTACCGGTTATGGAAGCAAGATTGACGGAATTCAGATGATGATTGTTGCAAAAGGAGCTGCAGCACCCGGAGATACAAAGACGCCATATCTGAATTCAAAAGTGGTTGGAGATATCGCTTATACAGGTCTTTTCGGCGGTAAGACGAAGCAGTCTAAAAATGGAGCGACACTTGGACAGGCCGGAAAGACACTGGAGACAGTAAAACTCAACATAAAAAAGAGTGCGATTCAGGGTGGCCTTTCTTATCGGGTATATGTGAATGGAAACAGCTGGCAATCCTTCAAAAAACAGGGACAGACAGCAGGTATAGCCGGAAAACAGATGGAAGCGATTGAGATTTCCCTGACAGGAGATTTGGCACGATATTATGATGTATACTACCGCACACATTTGCAGGATTATGGATGGTTAGACTGGACCAAAAATGGCACAACAGCAGGAAATATCGGACTGTCAAAGCGTATTGAGGCGATTCAGGTGAAATTGGTTGCCAAGAGTGGTAAGGCACCCGGAAAGACAGAAAAACCATATGTGACAACGGTATTTCAGCATACAACAAAGGATCGTTTTGTAAGCGGCATTGGTGAGGTAGACTTGTGGCTTGGCGATTCCCGTATGGTGGGATTTGGAAATATTATATATGGACATAAGGGAAGCCAGGAAGTCATCGCATCGAACATGGTTGCAAAGGTTTCTTCCGGTTATTCATGGATTAACACAACCGGATTTAATTATGTAAAACAGATTTTGGACCGAAAGCCGGATGCAATCGTAGTATCGAATTATGGTTTGAACGATATTTACAATTATGAAAACTATCTCTCGTTTTATAAGAGATTGCATGCAATGTATCCAAAGGCAAAGATTTGTGTTATGTCGGTAAATCCGATTGGAACGGGATTTCGATATAGTAATAACTATGGATTTATGGAATTTACAAAGAATATTGCAGAGTTTAACTCTTTTATGAAACGTCATGTTGTAGACTTTGATGGATATTATATTGATACCTATAATGAGGTGTGTCCGGTTACAGTCTCAGATGGTATTCATTATTCCAGAGATGTATATTGGGATCTTTACCATTATGTAACAGGTAAGTAGGAGAGAGGCAATGCCTAGATTTTATGTTTCGGATTGTAGTGCAGCTTCAGAACAGATTTTGATTACCGGGGAGGATGTAAACCATATCAAAAATGTGTTGCGTCTGAAAATCGGTGATGAAATCACAGTTTGTGATGGAGCAGGAAAAGAGTATATTTGTAGAATTTCTTCCTATGCGATAGAAGGTGTTTATGCAAAGATTTGTGACATTCAGGCAAATGCAGCAGAATTGCCTTGTCATATTACTTTGTTTCAGGGCATGCCAAAATCAGACAAACTGGAGTTTGTTATTCAAAAAGCGGTGGAACTGGGTGTACATGATATTGTTCCCGTTATGACGGCGCGAACGGTTGTGAAGCTGGAAGATAAAAAGAAAGAAAAGAAACTTCTTCGTTACAATGCGATTGCGCAGTCCGCAGCGAAACAGTCGGGGCGTGGAAGGATTCCTTGTGTGTTGCCATTTCAGTCATGGAAAGAGGCTATGCAATTTGCGTCAGATTATGATTATATTTTGCTTCCATATGAAAGTGCAGATGGCATAGCTTATGCGCAGGATTGTATCCGGCAGGCCGCAAGACTTCCGGAAGGGTCCAAAATTGGAATCTTTATCGGCCCTGAGGGAGGATTTGCCGAGGAAGAGGTCCGATGTGCAAAAGAAATAGGAGCAAAGGTGATTACGTTGGGCAATCGAATTCTGCGTACGGAAACAGCGGGATTGACAACACTTTCCATTTTGATGTTTGAGATGGAATGTTATTTGAAAACAGCACAGGATAGAGGATAGATCATGGAATGTTATTTTGATAATGCAGCGACAACAGCGGTTCTTCCGCAGGTAAAAGAATGGATGGTTAAGCTTTTGGATGAGGATTTTGGAAATCCTTCTTCTCAGCACGCAAAGGGATTAAAGGGTGCTGATTATGTGAGAAAAGCTTGTCAGGCGGTTGCAAAGACGCTGAAATGTCAGGAAAAAGAGATTGTTTTTACTTCAGGTGGAACCGAAAGTAATAATTTGGCGATCATTGGAACTGCATTAGCCCATAGACGAAAAGGCAAACATATCCTGACAACCGGAATTGAACATGCATCTGTTCTTGCGACAGTTGAGTTTTTGGAAAAAGAAGGTTTTGAAATTGAGTATCTTGCTGTAGACGAGCATGGAATTGTAAAACTTGACGATTTGAGACAAAAGATGCGAGAGGATACTATTTTAGTCAGTTGCATGTATGTCAATAATGAGATGGGAGCGGTTGAACCGATTGCACAGATTTGTGATATCATTCATGAGAAAAATGAACAAACAATCATTCATGCAGATGCTGTGCAGGCATACGGGAAAATGGAGGTTGTTCCAAAGAAACTGGGTGTCGATTTGCTGTCAATCAGCAGTCATAAGATTCATGGACCAAAGGGTGCAGGAGTATTATATGTAAAAGAAAAAACATTGCTTCGTCCGATTATTTATGGTGGCGGACAGCAGCATTTTATGCGTTCAGGAACGGAAAATGTTCCTGCGATTGCGGGAATGGGAATTGCAGCTTCGTATATGTATGACAGTTTACAGGAACGCATGCAGGGCATTGCGGAATTAAAGCGATATTTTATTGAACAGGTGACACAGATAGAAGGTGTATATGATAATTCAGGGGATGCACCTCATATTGCCAGTATCACCTTTACAGGTGTGAGAGCAGCTGTGTTGATGCGGGCATTGAGTGAGAAAGAAATCTATGTTTCTGCAGGTTCTGCCTGTTCGTCAAACAAACCACAGGTTAGTCATGTTCTAAAGCAGATTGGGCTTGATGAGACGCGATTGGAATCAACGCTACGCTTTAGCTTTTGTGAAACCAATACAAAGGAGCAAATTGATTACTGCATGGAAGTTTTGAGAGAAAGTTTACCATTATTGCGTCGTTATACCAGGAAGAAATAAGGATGGAAGACATACAAGGAGATGGATGTATGGATTATAAAATGTTTTTGATAAAGTATGCCGAAATCGGAACAAAGGGTAAGAACCGTTATGTGTTTGAAGAGATTATGTGTAAACGTATGCGTAGTCGTTTGAAGCCGCTTGGAAAATTTGAAGTACGAAGAGAGTACGGACGAATTTTCGTTGAGGCATTTTCAGAGTATGATTTTGATGAAGTGATGCGTGTTTTGGGTAGTATCTTTGGTATTATTGGAATTTGTCCGGTACGTGTGGTGGAAAATCTTACTTATGAGGATATTTCAAAAGCGGTTGTTGCACATGTTGATGAGGAGTATAAGGATAAGAATTTTACATTTAAAGTATTTGCAAGACGAAACAACAAGACATTTCCAAAGACTTCCATGGAACTTAACTGTGATTTAGGTGCGGATTTGCTGCAGGCTTTTCCACAGCTAAGTGTAGATGTTCATAAACCGGATGTGTCCGTATATGTAGAGGTTCGAAATGTCGCATATATTTATTCCAAGACGATTCCGGGACCCGGTGGTCTTCCGGTAGGTACAAATGGAAAAGGCATGGTGTTGTTGTCCGGAGGTATTGATAGTCCGGTTGCAGCATATATGATTGCAAAACGAGGCGTGGAGCTTGAAGCGGTCTATTTTCATGCACCTCCATTTACGAGTGAACAGGCGAAAACAAAAGTGATTGACCTTGCAAAATTGGTTGCGAACTATGCGGGAGTGATAAAATTACATGTTGTACATTTTACAGATGTGCAACTTGCAATTTATGATAATTGTCCACATGATGAATTAACCATCATCATGAAGCGTATTATGTATCAGATGGCACAGGATCTTGGAATGAAGGAAGATTGCCAGTGTATTATTACAGGTGAGAGTATCGGTCAGGTTTCGAGTCAGACAACACAGAGTCTGCTCGTGATTGACCAGGCAATTGACAAGCTGCCGGTGTTCCGTCCATGTATCGGTATGGATAAACAGGAAATTATTGATATTTCTGAGAAGATTGGAACATATGAAACTTCCATCCTGCCATATGAGGATTGTTGTACGACCTTTGTGGCACCACATCCGGTGACAAAACCAAAACTGGAACAGATTTTGGAATCAGAAAAAGCATTGGTAGGAAAGATTGAAGAAAAGTATCAAAGAGCACTGGAAGAAGTTGAGGTTATTTATTGCAGGTAGGTGATTTTCGTGATTCTTTACAATGCAGGTAAAGTCAAAGCATTTGAAAACTTGAAAGCGTTGGCGATTCAGGCTGAAGAAACGGAAGAGTTTGCGGTTTTATTGTGGCAGGATTTGCTCGCGGATGAGGCATTGCTGGAAGAATTTAATTATTTCGTGGTGCACCAAACCTTGCAGGGAAAGGTAAGCTACAATGGATTAACCCTGCTTGATTTGTATTTTAGCCAGATGAATAAATACAATATCCTGCACGATATGGGAAAAAATCCTTATGCATGTAACAAAAATCGTGTGGTTTTACATGCGTTTCGACAGATGGTTGATATGCGTCGGGATCCAAAAGGTATGCAGAAATTTGAAGAAAACGAGAATCGGGGAATTGACCGATATTTTATGTAAATGGGAGAAGAAGATGGATATTTTACAGGTAATTGCTACAGAGCTTTCCATTCAAAGGCAACAGGTGGAAAAGACTGTAGAGATGATGGATGAAGGAGCTACGATTCCATTTATTGCAAGATATAGAAAAGAAGTTACAGGTTCGTTAAATGATGAGCAGCTGCGTGTGCTCAGTGACCGCCTGAGCTATTTTCGTAATTTGCAGGAGAAAAAGGAATCGGTTCTTGCGACGATTGAAGAACAGGGAAAGCTTACGGACGAGTTGAAAAAACAAATTGAAGAAGTCATGACGTTGGTAGCACTTGAGGATTTGTATCGTCCATATAGACCAAAGCGAAGAACCAGAGCAACGATTGCCAAGGAAAAAGGCTTAGAGCCTTTGGCGATGATCTTACAGAAACAGGAAACGGAGAAAACCATCGAGGAAGAAGCACAAGCGTTTGTGAATCCGGAAAAAGAAGTGGAAACGGTACAGGATGCAATTGATGGAGCCAAAGATATTCTGGCAGAAATCTATGCAGATGACCCGGATTACAGAACCAAGCTTCGTGCAATGACAAGAGACGAGGGTAGCCTGATTGCAAAGGCAAAGGACGAAGAACAGGAATCTGTATATGAGATGTATTATGATTTCTGTGAACCGATCAAGAAGATGGTTGGACATCGTATTTTGGCAATCAATCGCGCAGAAGCAGAAAAGGTGCTTTCTGTCAAGGTGGAGGCACCACGTCAGAAAATCCTGATCTGGCTTGTAAAACAGGCGATTGGCAATATGAAGCATGACAGTGCCAGCTATTTATATGAGGCACTCACAGATAGTTATGACCGTTTGATTGCACCATCGATTGAGCGGGAAATTCGAAATGAACTTACGGATATGGCGCAGGAAGGTGCAATCCATGTATTTGGAAAGAATCTGCATCAATTGTTGATGCAACCACCGATTTCGGGACAGATTGTTTTGGGATGGGATCCCGGCTATGCACACGGAAGTAAGCTTGCGGTTGTGGATGAGACAGGAAAGGTGCTCGATACCGTTATTATCTATCCAACCATGGGACAAAGAAGATATGACGAAGCAAAAGAAATCTTGAAAAAGCTGATTGCAAAATATAAGGTAACCTTGATTTCGCTTGGAAACGGAACGGCAAGTCGTGAGTCAGAGGCAATGATTGTTGAACTTATGAAGGAAGTGGATGCAGACCTGAAATATGTGATTACGGACGAGGCCGGTGCATCGATATATTCTGCAAGCAAGGAAGCAACCGAGGAATTTCCCGATTTTGCTGAATGGCAAAGAAGTGCAGCGAGTATCGCCAGAAGAGTGCAGGATCCACTTGCAGAGCTTGTTAAGATTGATCCGAAATCCATTGGTGTTGGACAGTATCAGCATGATATGAACCAAAAGAACTTGGGAAATGCTCTTTCCAATGTCGTTGAAGATTGTGTAAACAGTGTGGGTGTTGATTTGAACACAGCATCTGCACCATTGCTTGCCTATGTATCCGGTATCAATAAGAATCTGGCAAAGAGTATTGTGGCATATAGAGAGGAGCACGGAAGTTTTAAGAATCGAAAAGAACTTTTGAATGTTCCAAAACTTGGTCCAAAGGCGTATGAGCAGTGCGCGGGATTTTTACGTATCCATAACGGCGACGAGATATTGGATGCAACGAGTGTGCATCCGGAAAGCTATGAGGCTGCAAAAGCTCTGATGGAGAAAATCGGAGTGAGTAAAGAAGATTTGAAGCATGGAGGTATGCGTCAAATAGGCAAGAAGGTAGAAGATTGTGCCAGTCTTGCAAAGGAACTGGGGATTGGTGAACCTACATTGGCAGATATTGTAAAAGAATTGGAAAAGCCGGGTAGAGACCCAAGAGAGGAACTTCCAAAACCGATTCTTCGCAGTGATGTCTTAGAAATGAAAGATTTACAGCCGGGTATGGAATTAAAAGGAACGGTACGTAACGTCATCGATTTCGGTGCATTTGTAGATATCGGTGTGCATCAGGATGGTTTGGTGCATATTTCCAAGATGTCAGATAAATATATCAAGCATCCATTGGAAGTGGTATCCGTAGGCGATGTCGTGGATGTAACCGTACTGAGTGTGGACATAGACAAGCATCGAATCCAATTATCCATGATATAAAAAATTTAGCAAAAAATGAAAATTCTGCTTGCATATTAGGATTTAATTTGTTAGAATGTCAATGTTGTGAGCTCGCAAAGGGGAAACCCGGGTAAGGTGGAGCTTAATATTTGTCAAGGAGGTGCTAACAGTGGCAAAGTGTAGTATTTGTGAAAAAGGTGCTCATTTCGGAAACAATGTGAGCCATTCTCATAGAAGATCAAACAGAATGTGGAAGTCAAACATCAAGTCTGTGAAGGCAGTCGTTAACGGTACTCCTAAGAAGATTTATGTTTGTACACAGTGCTTGAAGTCTGGTAAGGTTGAAAGAGCTTAGTCAGTACAGAAAAAACAGACTGGAAAATTCCAGTCTGTTTTTTTGTATGGATTCCTTGATAAAACAGGTATTCATAGGGTATAATACTGTTATATCTAGGAACTTACATACAAAGACTGGGAGGTAAGGATTATGAGCGGATATTTATCGAATGATATCGGGGATATTATCATTGAGAACGAAGTGATTGCCCAATATGCCGGACATGCAGCACTTGGTTGTGTTGGCATTGTAGGAATGGCAACCATCAGCATGAAAGATGGTATTGCCAAGCTGTTGAAGGGTGATAATGTTAGTAAAGGTGTCAATGTTACAATCGGTGAGGATAATTCTCTGTCTATTGACTTTCATATTATTGTTGCATATGGTGTTTGTATTTCCACAGTGTGTGACAATTTGATGAATACAGTGCGATACAGTGTAGAAGAAATGACAGGGATGACAGTGAAGGATATCAATATTTTTGTAGAGGGCGTTCGCGTCATAGATTAACAAAGCCGGTAGGATATAGGAGGGCACAAAAAAGTGGCTACAAAGGTAATAGATGCACAGTTGCTTCAAAAAGCATTTATTGCAGGTGCATATAATTTAGAGAAACATAAAGAATATATCAACGAATTGAATGTATTTCCAGTACCGGATGGAGATACCGGTTCCAATATGTCACTGACCATTATGGCAGCAGCCAAGGATGTGAGTGGATTGGCAAATCCATCTATGGAGGTCTTGGCAAAGACAATATCAAGCGGAAGTCTTCGTGGAGCAAGAGGAAATTCAGGTGTTATCCTCTCTCAGCTTTTGAGAGGCTTTTGTCGTGAGATTAAAGACAAACAGAAGATTACAGCCGCTGTGTTAGCAGATGGGTTTGTAAGAGGTGTGGAAACTGCATATAAGGCAGTTATGAAGCCAAAGGAAGGAACGATTTTGACTGTTGCAAAAGGTGTGGCAGAAAAGATGGTTGAACTTTCAGAGCTGGATATGGATTTAGAAACCATAGGGGAGGAGGTTCTTTCTTATGGAGAAGAAGTGTTACAGCATACTCCGGAGTTGCTTCCGGTTTTGAAAGAAGCAGGCGTTGTAGATTCCGGTGGACAGGGTCTGATGGAATTTTTGCGTGGTGCATACAACGGATTGACAGGCAAAGAAACCGTCGATCAGCCGGTTGCAACACAGACCACAGCTGGTTCCAATGAGATAAATACACAGGATATTGATACCTCTCATATCAAATATGGATATTGTACAGAATTTATTGTGATGCTTGAAAAAGAGTTTGATATGGATGAAGAGATGAAATTTAAAGAATTTCTTATGTCCATCGGAGATTCGGTTGTATGTGTAGCGGATGATGAGATTGTAAAGGTTCATGTGCACACGAATCATCCGGGTCAAGCCTTCGAAAAGGGACTGACCTATGGTCAGCTGACAAGTATGAAGGTTGATAATATGCGTGAGGAACACAAGGAGAAGGTAATCCATGAGCAGGATCGCAAACGTGCACTCGAACAGGAACAGCAGGCTGCAAAGCCACAGAAAAAGTATGGATTTGTTGCAGTTTCTGTAGGCGAAGGTCTCAATCAGATTTTCAAAGATCTTGGCGTAGATGTAGTCATTGAAGGCGGTCAGACCATGAATCCAAGTACCGAGGATGTGTTAGAGGCAATTGCGAAGGTTCCGGCAGAATGTGTATTCGTATTGCCAAACAATAAAAATATCATCCTTGCTGCAAATCAGGCTGCATCTATTGAGGAAGATAAAAACGTCATTGTGATACCGACCAAGACCATTCCTCAGGGAATCAGTGCATTGATTTCTTTTGCTCCGGAGGGAAGCGAAGAGGACAATGAAGCGGCAATGCAGGAAGCCATTGAGGTGGTAAAGAGTGGACAGGTGACTTATGCAGTTCGCGATACTTCGATTGATGGTAAGGAGATAAAGACCGGTGATTACATGGGAATAGACGATCATGGTATTCAGGCGGTTGGAACTGAGATTGAAACGGTTGTCAAAGAGCTGATTCAGGAAATGTCAGATGAAGATAGCGAATTACTCAGTATATATTATGGTAGTGATGTGTCTGCGGAGGATGCACAAGCAATGACAGAAAGTTTGCAGGAAGTATATCCGGATTATGAGATTGAGTGTCATGCAGGTAATCAGCCGATTTATTATTATATTGTATCATTAGAGTAAGTAGATAAAAACCCAATATGAGTACTCATATTGGGTTTCTTTTTTAGGTGAAGATATGAACGCACAAGATGATATCAAGGTCATTAAGGGAATAGGTGAAAAGACAGCGCAATGTTTCGAGAAATTGGGAATCTGTACAGTAGATGAGCTGATTCATACGCATCCCAGAAGCTATCTGACCTATGACGAGCCGGTGAAAATTGCACAGTTGAAAGAAGGAGAGCGCTTAGCAGTCCTTGCGCGGGTCAGTTCCTATGTGAATGTAAAGAAGGTACGGAATTTACAGATTACATCCATGTCTATTGCGGATGAGACCGCAACGCTTTCGGTAACCTGGTTTCATCAGCCGTATTTAAAACATGTATTCCACAAAGGTGACACCTATATCTTTGTTGGAACCGTAAAAGTAAAGAATGACCGAAAGGTGATGGAACAGCCAGAATACTATACGCCGGCGGTATATGAGACGATGATGCAGAGTCTGCAGCCGGTTTATCCCCTCACACAAGGACTCTCAAACAAGACATTTCAAAAAGCAATCCGCGCCAGTATGGATGTGCTTAGAGCAATGAAAGACTATATTCCACAGGATATTTGCGATGAATGTGGATTGATGAGGCTGGCGGATGCATATGAAACCATTCATTTTCCGGAGAATATGGAACAATTAAAAAATGCAATCTGCAGACTGGCTTTTGATGAATTCTATAAATTTTTATATGATATGGATATACTCAAATCAAAACAGCAACGAATGGAAAATACACATGTGATTGTACAGGGCAGAGAGGTTGCGGATTTTGTATCAGCGTTACCCTTTTCTCTTACAAAAGGGCAACAAAATGCGATTGAAGACATTCTGGCCGATATGGGAGGACAAACGGTTATGAACCGTTTGATTCAGGGCGATGTTGGTTCCGGAAAGACGGTAGTTGCCGCGGCTGCTTTACTTGCATGTGCAAAGCAGGGATTTCAGGGGGCGTTGATGGTACCAACGGAAGTACTTGCCAAGCAGCACTATGACGAATTGTCACAGCAACTGGGAGCCCATGGAATTCGGGTTGCGTGTCTGGTTGGTTCTGCGTCCATGAAAGAGAAACGGAAAATATATGATGAAATAGCACACGGGGAGATTCAGATTCTGATAGGAACACATGCTTTGATTGAAGACAAAGTGGAATTTCAAAATCTTGCACTTGTTGTGACGGATGAACAGCATCGATTCGGTGTAAATCAAAGAAAGAGACTCATTGATAAGGGCATTTCGGTACATAATCTGGTAATGAGTGCGACACCAATACCAAGAACACTTGCAATCATTTTATATGCTGATTTAGATATTTCGATGATTACAGAGCTTCCGAAAGGAAGAAAACCAATTAAGAATGCGGTGGTTGGAACAAATTATCGTGAAAAGGCATACCGGTTTCTTGCCGAGCAAATCGGGCAGGGAAACCAGGTCTATGTGGTTTGCCCGATGGTAGAGGAAAGCGAAAATCTGGATGTAGCCAATGTGACACAATATGTGGATACCATGCGGGAAGCATTGCCGCCGACAGCGCGGGTTGCCATGCTGCATGGACAGATGAAGGCGGATGAAAAAAATAAGATTATGACTTCTTTTTTACAAGGCGAGATTGATGTTTTGGTTTCCACAACTGTCATAGAGGTTGGTGTGAATAATCCAAATGCAACTGTCATGATGGTCGAAAATGCAGAGAGATTTGGATTGGCACAGCTTCATCAGCTTCGTGGCCGTGTTGGCAGAGGAAAGAAACAGTCTTATTGTATGTTTATCAATGGCAAGGAAAATACAGAATCCATGGAGAGACTTCGTGTCCTTGAAAATTCAAATGATGGATTTTATATTGCAGCACAAGACTTGAAACTTCGTGGCCCGGGAGATTTCTTTGGAATCAGGCAAAGTGGAGAAGCGATGTTTCAAATGGCGGATATTTATAATCACGCGGATATGCTTCGCATGGCACAGGAGATGTTACACAGATATGCAAAAGAGGTGATTCCTCCGCAGCGTGCGGTTTCCGTAAATAAAAATGATATCTCGCCTGTGTTATAGGTCTTGCTCATTGTATAAAAAGAGTCTATAATATGCTTCGGATTTGAAAGGTAAGGAATTGTATGGAAGTAAAGGTTGGATATATTACAAGATGGAGAAGAGCTATCTTTTTTTCGCTGGTTATGAGTATTGTTGTGTTTGGCGTTGTGTCTACGATTGGTAAAACGCTTCTTGGAGCAGGACTGGCCTGCAATGTGGTAAGTGTTGCGGCTTTGCTGCTCTGTATCGTGTGGATGTTGCTGGTGGTCAGTGACTATTTTCATAGATACGAAGGTGTTGCAATTGCAAACATCCAGAATGGAAAGCTTCATTATGAAGCAGGGAGAAAAAAGCTGGATATCGATCTTTCGGCTATTACAAAGCTTGACGTGGAACCGATTTTGTCCGGACAGACATCGCGTACGCCTTTGGCATATAGAATATTGATTCAGACAGGACGCAAAAAATATTATATCGAGAGTGAACGGGCACATGGAAGAACCTATTCACAGGTAGATGTGTATCGCTTATATCAGTGGATTCAGATCAATACCACAAAAGTAAAATAAATTAGGAGGAAGTCTTATGCAGAAAAAGAAAAACTGGTTGCTGTTGCTGGTTATTATAATCCTGATTGGTGTGATTATATGGCTGAGTGTAATCGCTTTTGGAAAAAAAGATTCGACCGAACAGAAAACAAAAAATGAAATCGAGATACAGACGGACGCAAATCAGCAGGAAGCTACGAAGAGTGATGCACAAAAAGAAACTACAACGCAGCAATCACAAGCGGATATAGAAACAGCCTCTGATAATCAAAGTGCACAGAATGTAACAATGGTAATGTCGAATTCCTGGGAAGGGCAAGAAGGATATTATGCACAGTTTGACGCGACGATATCCAATCAGACTTCTTCTGCAATCACGGATTGGGAGATTCAGGTATCTGTGCCGGAAAAGACAAAAATAGATTCTTCGTGGAATGGAAACTTCTCAATAAAAGATGGTAAATTATCCATTACTGCAGTGGACTACAATAAAGAGGTAGCTGCAAATGCGAGTCAAAAAGATATTGGAGTCATCCTCATCTTTTCTTCGAAAGCAGATGCAGATTCGTTTTCAGGTGCTGCACAGCTTTTGGTAAATGGTACAGTGCAGAAAGCAGAATCTACAGAAACAACTACGCAGGAAGAAAAAACACAGACTACAGAGGCTGTCAAACCTGCCGAAAAGCCTCAGACAGAGAGTGGAACACCTTTTGAAGTACATGGAAAATTATCTGTAAAGGGTGTGGATTTGGTGGATCAAAACGGGGATCCTTATCAGCTAAAAGGCATCAGTACCCATGGTCTTGCCTGGTTTCCACAATATGTAAATCAAGAAAGCTTTCAAAGTCTGAGAGATGATTTTGGAGCCAATGTTGTTCGACTTGCCATGTATTCGGGAGAAAATAACGGATATTGTACAGGCGGAGATAAAGAAAAATTAAAATCATTGGTAAAAGATGGTGTAGAATACGCGACAAAACTCGGTATGTATGTCATTATTGACTGGCATGTCCTGGGAGATAAGACACCACAGACCTACAAGGAAGAGGCAAAGCTCTTTTTTGATGAGATGGCAAAAACCTATCAGGATTATGATAATGTCATCTATGAAATCTGTAATGAGCCAAATGGTGGTACAACCTGGGAAGAGGTGAAATCCTATGCAGAGGAGGTTGTTCCGGTTATCCGACAATATGCGAAGGAATCTATCATTATTATAGGTACTCCGAACTGGTCACAGGATGTGGATATTGCAGCACAAAATCCTGTAACAGGATATGACAATTTGATGTATGCAATTCATTTTTATGCGGCAACCCATACGGATTCGATTCGCAGCAAGGTTACAACGGCACTTGATAACGGATTGCCTGTGTTTGTCAGTGAGTTTTCCATCTGTGATGCTTCCGGAAATGGAGCCATAGATTATGAACAGACAGATAAGTGGTTTTCGTTGATAGATGATAAAAATCTTTCTTATGTAGCCTGGAATCTATCGAATAAGGAAGAAACATCTTCCTTGATTTCGGCTGGATGTACGAAGACGTCCGGATGGACAGAGGATGAACTGTCTGAAACAGGAAAATGGCTTAAGAATCAGATACAGAGTGACAAATAAGACAATAAGTATGTAAAGGGGAAAGGTCATGCGTGTAATAGCCGGAACGGCGCGAAGTATGCCGTTAAAAACGATAGAAGGAAATGATACCAGACCAACAACAGACCGAATCAAGGAAACATTGTTTAATATCCTGATGGCAGAGATTCCGGATTGTAAATTTCTTGATTTGTTTGCAGGAAGTGGTGCAATTGGCATTGAAGCCTTATCAAGGGGTGCACAAAGCTGTGTCTTTGTAGAACAATCGCCGAAAGCAGTTGCCTGTATCAAGGACAATGTAACATTTACAAAATTTATGGACCAATCTACGATTCGAAAAGCGGATGCAATCAGCTTTGTTTCGACATTGCCGGTGGTTGATTTTGATGTGATATTTATGGATCCACCATATGAAAAAGGGTTAGAACGACGTGTGTTGGAGCTTTTGAGTCAAAAAGAATTTACAGCAGATACATTGATTGTCGTAGAAGCAGCCCTGCGTGAAGATATTTCATACATGGATGCATTAGGATATGAAATAACGAAAGTAAAAGAGTATAAGAGTAATAAACATATTTTCTTGAGAAAAAAGGAGAACGCATGAGTATAGCAGTTTACCCGGGAAGCTTTGACCCTGTAACATTAGGACATTTAGATATTATTCGTCGATCAGCGTCGATTTTTGACCATGTGATTGTCGGAGTATTGAATAATACGTCAAAAAAACCATTGTTTTCTTTGGAAGAACGTGTTAATATGTTGAAGGATGTAGTTTTGGAGTTTCCGAATGTATCGGTAGAAAGCTTTGACGGATTACTTGTAGATTTCGTGAAACAGAAGAATACCAATGTGATTATTCGTGGACTTCGGGCACTTACTGATTTTGATTTGGAGATGCAAATGGCACAAAGTAATCGTATGGTTGCGGAGGATGTTGACACTGTCTTTTTGTCAACGAGCCTGCAATATTCGTATTTGAGCTCTAGTGTCGTGAAGGAATATGCGAGGTATGGTGTGGATTTAACAGCGTTTGTCCCAGAGTGCATTATTCCAAGATTGATTGAGCAAATTAATAAATTTGATGTGCTGAAAAAATAGGAGGAATCTTAAAATGGGAAAAAAGGGCGTTGAAGACATGATCGACCAGATCAAGCTGTATATCGAGAATTGTAAGGTACAGCCATTGTCACAGACAAAAATCACCGTTCAGAAGCCGGAGCTTTTGGCTATGTTGGATGAGTTGGAAATGAAACTCCCAGGGGAAATTGAGCGATGCAAAAAGATTATGCGTAATAAGGAATTGATTCTTGCAGACGCGAGAACTCGTTCGGATGCAATTATTACAGAGTCTGTAAACGAAGCAAACCGTATGATTGACCAGCATGAGATTACCAGACTTGCAAATATTCGTGCAGATGAGATTTTGGAGATGGCCAGAAGTCAGGCACAGCAGATTGTTGATCAGGCGTCTGATGAGGCAAATGAGATTCGTCTTGGTGCTATGTACTATACCAAGGATAAGCTTTCTGAGATGCGCGATATCTTCAAGAAAATTCATGATATGGAGAAAGAAAATTATCGTACATTGATTGAGTCTTTGGAAAATGATACTTACGTGATTGAAAACAATGTATCCGAGATGGAAAGCAATATCGATATGTTTACAGCACAGTCAAATATGTCATATGAAGAAGCAGATGAGTTTGATAGCGCGTTCTCAGATGAAGATATTCCGATGCCGGTAAAACCTCAGATGCCGGAAGTGGAAGATGAGGAAGCATACGATGATGTGGATGAAGAAGACGATGACATCGACGTATATGGTGAGCGTGATGATGCTGACGAAGAAGACGACGAGTTTGATGATTTTCTAGATGATTAAATAACACATCCAACTCGTAGCTGTGGCACACAGAAGCTTCACAATTATATAATAAGACATGGAAAGCCCTGATTGCTTGGTTACCTGTATTGTCTGAAGGAATGCACAGATTCCTCCAAATGATGTACAACCAAGAATTAGGGCTGTTTTTATATCATTGTTAAAGTTGCTTAAGGAGATTGCTTTGGTACCCTGTGTAACCTCTGTCAGACCACATAAGAAATCACATTGGCTGGCGGATATGTACGGAAGTGTCCGAATAAATGCCAACAGAATAGAACAAAGCATGATATAGATACCGACGTAAGTGATTTGGATGATAGAAGATAATAACAGATCATTTTCTTCATAAGAGGTGTTTTCTTTTATCGGTGCAGAAAAATGGTTGGTTGTATTCCTGATTGGAAATAAAAAAAAGGACAAACCAATGAATATTAGATATGGCAGGTAAAGCATAGATAAAAGAAATACGAAGGAATATTGATCGTGGAGTATGATGTGACCGATGTAACCGGATAAAAACATGGGACTGATGTTGTTGCACATCGGCAGCAGACGGTTTGCGATACCAGTAGACAAATAGCCTTTTTTGCACAAATCGCAAGCAATCTTTGCTCCCAGAGGATAGCCACATAATAACCCCAGTAAAAATAGCAGACCAATGCTTTTGGATTGACGTGTTGACGTGTTTTTATCCAGCTTGGAAACAAGAAGATTCGACAGAATGATAAATGGAAGCAGGAGTGGGAGGACATCTTTATACCACAGTAATAAACCGTATCGGGCACCAGCTAATACCACTTGGTTATTTGCAATGCAAATGAGAAGCAAAAGGATACAGGTAAACATAAAAAACCTCCGGTTGTCCTTTTTTATCCTATGACGAACCGGAAGAATTTAGAACCATATTACAGGATTGGAAGACGAACAGTAAAATCATTTGGCAATTGAATACCACAAGCGTTGTAATAGAGTGCAAGATACAAATCAGTGGCCAGGCAATCCAGTTCCCACATTCTTGTAGCGACCGACTGATTATGGTGTTCATAAGTATTGCATAATTTTTCGAAATCTGCTTTTTTTGTAATGACAGGTATCTCACTGTTTTTCTTTATTTGAGATAAAAGTGCCTGTGCTTTTTTTTGAAAGCCTAACAAATTTGCATATAAGACATAATTTGCTTGAATGAACTGTGTTCGGTCCGATTGCGTGTATCCAAGTAGTGCGTGAACAATTGCTCTTTGTACACGACTTTGTGTATAATCTTTGGTATGAAGACGTTCAATCATCTGTGAATAAGACAGATTGACAGGTAGTTTGTACAATTTATGATATAAGCTTTCAGAAAGGTCACATATATCAGAAAGTGATTGCTTTCTTAAAAGAATACTTTGGGCAAAAGGAGTCATGGTATCCTTGGTGATAAAACGATCGGGCATCTGATTTAATGTTGTTGCGATACATTCCGGAAGGAAAGAAGTTAATTCATCAACGGATGTTTTGTTGGATAAGGCATTTCGGATTCCGGAAGCAGAACTGATACCATGTGAAAGGGAAGTATCATGATATCCGGCACCCATTCTCTTGATTAATATTGGTTTTATCGTGCTGTTGGTCCGCTTCAATGCACAGAGATATTCGAGTCCTAAGATATTGTTTGGACAATTTAAGATGTCTTTCAGGCAGACATTTGTACATGCTTCCAATGCAAGCATGCGAGCTTTTGGAAAGGAATCACCATTTGAAAGGCTGGCTTTAAGTGTTGATTGAAACAAAGCGGGTTCTTGTACAAGAATGGAAGAAAGATGCTCCATCAATTCAAAATCTTCACATTCAACACCAAATGCCAGATAATCAACGACATGTAGTCGGTTTAGCATGCAGACAGCGCCCATAGCGAAATCTTTGGCACTTCCGGTTGCATAAACAAAAGGCAGCTCCAATATACAGTCAACACCAGCTTGAAGTGCCATGTTTGCACGTGTATATTTATCCCAAAAGGCGACATTGCCACGTTGGAGAAAATTGCCTCCCATGACAGCAAGTGAAAAATCTGCATCACAACGTGACATAGCTTTCTCAAACAGATAGCGATGTCCATTATGAAAAGGATGAAATTCTGCAATGGTTGCTACAACTTTCATGTCGTTCATTATAGCAAGGAAATTAGTTCTTTACAAGGTAGGAAGCATAGGGTAATATTTGGATAGCGTATGAATAAAATGAACAAATGTTCGAATAATTGTTGACAAGTAACCAAAGAGTATAGTATAGTATAAAAAACAAACATATGTTCAGGAGGATAAAGGTATGGCAAGTGAAGAAAAATTAAAAGCATTGGATGCTGCTCTGGCGCAGATAGAGAAACAATATGGAAAAGGATCTGTTATGAAATTAGGAGATCGAAGTGCCAATATGGGAATAGAAGTAGTTCCTACAGGCTCTTTGAGTTTGGATTTGGCGCTTGGATTGGGAGGAATGCCACGTGGACGTATCATTGAGATATATGGACCGGAATCCAGTGGTAAGACAACGGTTGCGTTGCATGTTGTTTCTGAGGTTCAGAAGATGGGCGGTATCGCAGGGTTTATTGATGCAGAGCATGCTTTGGACCCGGTATATGCCTCTCACATTGGAGTAGATATTGATAACTTATATATATCACAGCCGGATAATGGAGAGCAGGCGTTGGAGATTACAGAGACGATGGTACGTTCCGGTGCTGTGGATGTGATTATTGTTGACTCTGTAGCTGCGTTGGTTCCAAAGGCAGAGATTGATGGTGAGATGGGCGATTCCCATGTGGGATTGCATGCGAGATTGATGTCACAGGCATTGAGAAAGCTGACAGGTATTATCAGTAAATCCAATTGTGTTGTAATCTTTATCAATCAGTTGCGTGAAAAAGTAGGTGTCATGTTCGGTAATCCGGAAACTACAACGGGTGGTCGTGCTTTGAAATTCTATGCATCGGTTCGTTTAGATGTACGTAGAATTGAAACTTTGAAGGTCGGTGGAGAGGTTGTAGGAAACCGTACACGTGTTAAGATTGTAAAGAACAAGGTGGCTCCTCCGTTTAAAGAAGCAGAATTTGATATTATGTTTGGAAAGGGTATTTCAAAGGAAGGTGATATCCTTGACTTAGCAGTGGCGCATGATATCATCAATAAATCCGGTGCCTGGTACTCTTATGAAGGAGATAAGATTGGACAGGGACGTGAGAACACAAAACTTTATTTGCAACAGCATCCGGAGTTCTGTGAAGATATTGAGCAGCAGGTTCGCAACAAGTGTGGTATCGGAGTAGAGCCGGAAGAAAACGAGGATTAATCTGCTTATAGATTATGAGGAAGCATACGATGAAAAACAGAAAAGAAACCTCAAAATCTGCATTTGATACAGCTCTTTCGTATCTGACGTTTAAAGACCGTTCGAAACAGGAAGTTCGAAAGCGTTTGTATGATAAGGGATATGAACAGGAAGAAATCGATATGGCGATAGAACAGTTGGTGCAATATGGCTATCTGGATGACAATCGATATGTCAGGAATTTTATCGATTATCAATCCCAAAACAAAGGGAAACGTCGTATTATGATGGAATTACAGCAAAAGGGTATAAGTAAAGAGCTTGCAACACCGATTTTTGATTCTATGGATCATGATGAGGTTGAGACAATCGCATCTATCCTTCAAAAAAGATATCGTAATCTTGATGACAAGGACGAGCAACAGTTAAGAAGTGTATATAATTATTTTGCAAGAAGGGGATTTTCGTATGATGGTATACGAAAAGCAATTTGGATTTATAGAAAAAATATAGAAAATATGTAGAAATATAGAAGGATTTTTCTTGCAAATTGCATAAAAAAATATAAGATTTCCTTGACATAAGTGTAAAAAAAGTATAATATTTAACTGTTGTATTTTGCAATAAAACTTAATAAGGAGGTGCTCCTGAGTTGTCTGAAGGATTAAAGATAGTGATTTTTGCTGTAATTCTCCTTGTGGCAGTTCTGGTGACCTGGTTCTTAGCGATTGCTTATCGAAAGAATATAGCGGAAGCAAGAATTGGGAAAGCGGAAGATAAGGCGAGAGAAATTATAGATGAAGCACTGAAAACCGCAGAAGCGAAGAAGCGAGAAACCCTTCTTGAGGCGAAAGAGGAAGCTATGAAGACGAAGAATGAGATTGACAAAGAAGTCAAGGATCGTCGTAATGAGCTTCAGCGTATGGAAAAACGTGTAATGACAAGAGAGGAAAATCTTGATCGTAAAACGGAAGCCGTTGAAAAGAAGGAGGCTGCTCTTGCAAAGAGAGAAGCAGAACTCGCAAAGCTAAAGCAGGAAGTTTCAGATTTGGAAGCGAAAAGAACTCAGGAACTGGAGCGGATTTCCGGGTTAACCTCTGAACAAGCAAAAGAATACTTATTAAAGACTGTTGAAGACGAAGTTAAGCATGAAACAGCAGTCATGATCAAAGAAGCGGAAGCGAGAGCAAAAGAAGAAGCAGATAAGAAGGCAAAGGATTATGTTGTCACAGCAATTCAAAAGTGTGCAGCAGATCATGTATCCGAAACTACAATTTCGTTGGTACAGTTGCCTAATGATGAGATGAAGGGCAGAATCATCGGACGTGAGGGACGTAATATTCGTACTTTGGAGACGATGACTGGTGTAGATTTAATCATAGATGACACGCCAGAGGCTGTATTACTTTCAAGCTTTGATCCAATTCGTCGCGAGGTAGCGAGAATTGCATTAGAGAAATTGATTGTAGATGGACGTATTCATCCGGCGCGTATTGAAGAAATGGTGGAGAAGGCTCAAAAAGAGGTTGAGACCATGATGCGTGAGGAAGGAGAGTCTGCTACTCTTGAAGTGGGTGTACATGGTATACATCCGGAATTGGTTCGTTTACTTGGAAAGATGAAGTTTAGAACAAGTTATGGACAGAATGCATTAAAGCATTCCATTGAAGTGGCTCACTTGTCCGGTTTGCTTGCCGGTGAGTTAGGGCTTGATATTCGTATTGCCAAGCGTGCAGGTTTGTTGCATGATATTGGTAAATCTATTGATCATGATGCAGGAATGGAAGGTTCCCATGTTTCAATTGGTGTAGATTTATGTAAGAAATATAAAGAATCAGCTACGGTTATTAATGCGGTAGAAGCACACCACGGAGACGTAGAACCACAGAGCTTAATAGCTTGTATTGTTCAAGCAGCAGATGCAATTTCAGCTGCTCGTCCAGGTGCAAGACGTGAAACGTTGGAAACATACACCACACGTTTGAAGGCGTTAGAGGATATTGCTAATAGCTTTAAGGGCGTGGATAAGACTTTTGCAATTCAGGCAGGTCGTGAAATTCGTGTTATGGTAGTTCCAGAGCAGGTAACAGATGCCGATATGGTATTATTAGCAAGGGATATTTCAAAGCAGATTGAAGCTGAACTTGAATACCCGGGCACTGTGAAAGTAAACTTGATTCGTGAATCTCGAGTCACAGATTACGCAAAGTAAGAAAAAGATTTTCTATGCCAAGTATTACAGATATGTGATACTTGGCATTTTTGTGCATAAAAGACTTTTTGATGAAGAAAAAACAAGTATTTTCTTCGTTTTGCTTGAAATAATTTTTTATTTAGTATATAGTTATAACGATTATTTATGTACAAAGATAAGGAGATGTTGATATGCGAGAATTATCAAATAAGGCAAAGGCGGTAAAACCTTCATCGACTCTTGCAATTACTGCAAAGGCAAAGGAGCTTCGTGCACAGGGCGTAGACGTAGTCGCTTTCGTTGCCGGAGAACCGGATTTTAATACACCGGATAATATCAATAATGTTGCAATCGAAGCGATTAAGGATGGTTTTACAAAATATACTCCGGTTCCGGGTATTATGGAGCTTAGAAAGGCCATTGCTGATAAGTTTTCGAGCTTCAATCATTTGACATATGCACCAGAGCAGATCGTTGTGAGCAATGGTGGTAAGCATTCCCTTACAAATGCGATTACAGCTCTTGCAAATCCCGGAGATGAATTCTTGATTCCTGCACCATATTGGTTGAGCTATCCTGAAATGGTAAAGCTTGCGGATGGTGTTCCGGTTGAAGTTCAGACAAAGAAGGAAAATGGATATAAAGTAACGGTTGAGGAACTGCAAGCAGCTTATACAGAGCGTACAAAGGCATTGATTTTGAATACACCATGTAATCCGACGGGAAGTGTATATTCAGAGGAGGAACTTCGTGCAATTGCTGATTTTGTTGTAGAGAAAGATATATACATTATTTCTGATGAGATGTACGAGTATCTGGTGTATGGCGGATTGAAGCATGTAAGTATTGCAAGCTTCAATGAAGAAATCTATAAGAGAACGATTACATGTAGTGGTCTTTCTAAGAGTTTTGCCATGACGGGCTGGAGAGTTGGTTATGCAGCTGCACCTGTTGAAATTGCAAAATTGATGAGTAGCGTTCAAAGTCATCAGGCAAGTAACACAAACTCTATTGCTCAGAAGGCAGCTTTGGAGGCACTGACAGGTCCTATGGATGCTGTGAATGTGATGATTAGCGAGTTTGAGAAGAGAAGTGTTGCATTATATGATGAAATATGCAAATTGCCTTATTTAGACGTTGTAAAGCCTCAGGGAGCGTTCTATGCATTTGTTGACTGTTCATCTTTGGTTGGTAAGAAATATAAAGGAACAGAAATTACCGGAGCAGCAGATATCGGAAGGATTTTGATTGAGGAATATAATGTTGCTGTGATTCCTTGTGATGATTTTGGTATCAAGAATCATATTCGTCTTTCTTATGCGATTTCGGATGTGCAGATTACAGAGGGTGTTCGTCGAATTGGTGATTTCTTGAATGCACTTACAGATTAAGAAATGAGAGTGTTTTATGGTTGAATTCGAAAGACAGGAAATGCAACTGCAGTTTGATGCCAAGATTGTTGCATTATACAAAGATATATTAAAAACCCCGGATGGTCAGATTGTGGAGTATGATTATATCAAGCATAAGCATGGTGGTGGAGCAGGTGTATTGCTTGTTGATGAACAGGAAAACACATATCTTGTGAAACAATATCGTAATTCCATTAATGCTGTGGATTTAGAGATACCGGCAGGTGGTTATAGCTATGTGGGAGAAGAACCACAGGTGTGTGCAGTTCGAGAAGCGATGGAGGAGGTTGGCTTGAAACCGACCAGGATATATCGGGTTTCGGATGTAGTTTCATCGATTGGCACGTTTGATGAGCGGACTTGTGTCTTTGTTGGCACAGATTTGGAAAAAGTAGAGCGACATCTTGATGATACAGAGTTTATCGATATTGTACGAGTTCCTATATCACAAGCGCGTGATATGATTTATGATGGACAAATTATTGATAGTAAGACGGTAATTGCAATTCTTGCATATTATGATATGAAATCAAGAGGTATAATTTCATAAATAAGGACATACAGTTTAGGGAGTGGAGCAATCCACTCCCTAAATTTTTTGTAAAGAGGGATAGGATGGCCAGAGATAAAGGATTACAAAATAGTCTTACCATGTTTGTCGTATTTGCCGTGATAGGAAGTATTGTATCAAATATTCTGCTACAGATGGGAAAGAATCTGCAAGGCATGACGATTCCATTTATTACAGAAGAACAATTTTTACATATCGAAATGCAAAAAGCATTTATTCGTGTTCTTTTTCGCAGAGTGAAACAATTTGGAGTGTTGTATCTACTCTATCGTGTCTGTTCTCCCAAAATACTGGTGCGAGTGATTAGTAATGCAGCTGTTTTTCTCTTTGGTATCATTCTGAGTTGTCAGATGTATTATTTTGGATTAAAAGGAATTCTTTGGTTGGTATTATGTTTGCTTCCGCATTATTTCATTTATATTTTTTTGTTCTATCATCTTTCGTTATATGACGTTTGGAAGCAACAAAATAAAAGTATTGCAATGTTTTGGATGATATCCATTACTTATTTGGTCACAGGTGTGCTTTCCGAGTGCATGATATCAAGATTTTTTATAAAAATATTTCTGCAATATATAGGATTGTGATATATGTATTTCTTATATATTGTGGTTTTGTTACAAAATATTACAAAAGCTGAAAAAATGTGAAAAAATTTTGTTTGATTTTATGTAAATCAGTAATTATAATGTAATATATGAAAACAAGAATGACTCGAAAAATGTCTATTTTTGTTGCGCATACGGAAGGGTTTTTGTTATGGAATTACAGATTGAAAAGTATATGGATTATTTGAATCATGTGAAGCATTCGAGTGAGAATACAATTGCTTCTTATAGGAGAGATTTACGTAAGCTTTACACTTTTTGTGAGGAGCGGGGATGTAGTGATCTTACATTGATTAATGGGACTGATTTGAATGCTTATATTCTCTATTTGGAGAAAAAAGGAATGTCTCAGGCTACGATTTCAAGAAGTATTGCAAGTATCAAGTCCTTTTATCTCTTTTTGCTTAAAAATGGCGTTGTCAAAGAAGACTATGCGGATGCTTTGAAACCACCAAAGATAGAGAAGAAAGCGCCGGAAACGTTGACAATTGAAGAGATTAATTTGTTGTTAAATCAACCTTCCCGGTTGACACCGAAGGAAATTAGAGATAAGGCAATGCTTGAATTACTATATGCAACAGGTATGCGCGTTTCAGAGCTTATCAATCTCAAGATTACAGATGTAAATTTGACCATGAGCTACATTTTATGCAGAGATGTAGGCAAAGAGCGTGTCATTCCAATCGAGAACATTGCAAAGGTTGCACTCGAGAACTATATGAAATCAGTGCGTGAAAATATGTGTAATGGCAGCATGTTCCTGTTTACAAATATGAAGGGACAGCCTATGACCAGACAGGGTTTCTGGAAATTGATAAAGGGTTATGCAGCAAAGGCCGGTATTGAAAAAGATATCACTCCACATATGATTCGGCATTCTTTTGCATCGCATCTTGTATCAAATGGTGCAGACTTAAAAGCGGTTCAGGAGATGCTGGGACATTCGGATATCTCGACAACCCAGATTTATCTTCGCAGCCGCCAAAGTAAATTAAAAGAAGAATATGATAAGGCACATCCAAGAGCGAGGATGGCATAAAAAATAAGGCAATCATCTGATTGCCTTATTTTTATTGCAATAATTGTGAAATTGTATTTGCGACATCTGTACTTCCGATGATGGTTATATTATTGATAACGATAAGGTCTTTGATGTGATTTTCTCGCATATAATCCATGATATTTTCCTGTGCATATCGAAAATCTATCACATGAAGGTCCTGATAGTGGTCGACCAGAAATGGGACAAAACAGTTCCCGTAGGATTCTTTCAACACCAGACAGGAAGAACCGTCATTGAGCTTTGGGTTGTGAACGATGGATAATGGTTTATCACCACCAATAAAGCACGCGTACATCGAATCATTGCTCCAGCCGGTCACATCCGTAATAACCTGCCAGTCATATTTTGTTCCATCTGTATCCCAAAAAGTAAGATCATTCGTATCATTTGGATAGTACGCATCCACATAATCCGGATTCTCGGTCATTTGAGAATTTGCATAGGAGGCATAGAAGCTTCCATAAAACGGCTCAAAACGTTGTGTTTTTGCAAAGGTGCTCAAATCATGTGGAGAGATTCCTTTTGCCTTACAGAAGCTTTGGTAGGCATAATAGGCACCGAGTTGTGTCCAGTGATGGTCCGTACGGAAATAGATGTATTCCTGATTGTGTTCTCTTAAAGGATGGAAGGCGTCGACCGGTACAACCTGATTGTAGCTGTTGTAGTAGTAGTCGATGGCCTGTTCCTGATTCGAACCACCAAGCTTATCCAATGTATTCTGAGGAAGAAGCACACCGGACTGATTTGGCACCAGGATAGAATAGAGCTTTCCTCCATTTTGCGAAACCATTGCAGCTGTATGTTCCAATGCCTGGATATAGGTGTCAGCTGCACTCTGGGTAAAATAATAGACACTATAAGCAGCGCCATCTTCGATGTAGACACCATCTTGAATCTGGTTTTGAATTTCCGCTTCCATTGCTTTGGAGTCAGGTAAGACCGGCTCTTTTTTTTGCGTAACCTCTGTGGTAGTGTCTGTACTGTCAGTGAAGGTTGCAATTGGCAATTCTGTGGTTTCCTGTTTGGTTGCAACCGGAATCTCATCTGCTTTTGTATCACCACCGACCATTTGAACAGATGCTTCTAATCCATACAGACTCTTAAGAGATTGATCTGCAGAAACCAGAGTATCCCGCATTGGATAGGTATCAGAGTACCAAAGGGATAAATCTGAGAAGAATTGCCCATTTAAAAATGTTGTGATTGTTGGTGTCGGGAAAGGTGTCAGCTTTCTTTTTTCCTTTTGTGAGGTACCTGGACGCAGGGGAATCAATAATCCTACCAGAGCAAAGCCATATAATACAATTGCAAAAAGTATTACACTGTTTTTTCGCCAGGTACGTATGATATCTTTTTGTTTTTTTGTTAATTTTGATTTCATATAGCGGTTCCTCTTTCCTTAGAATTGGAAATATAAAAATGGATTATAGCTGTTTCCCACCAATGCAAGCAAAGAAAGCATTAGTAAAACAGGAGGTAGGATAGCATTAAATATCTGTACAACAAGTAATATTTTTTCGTTGTCTTTTCCCATCCGGTTTAACCCTTGATGGATGCGTTTGCCAAGTGGTGTACAGGCGATGACTGCAAAAACCAAGAAAAAGATATGAGAGGTAAGCTGGGTGCTTACGCTCAAGTCCGCAAATTTGTCAGCTCCAAATAACAACATACCTTTTAATACAATTCCAAGCTCTTTTAGATTCTCAAACTTGAAAATTGCCCATCCGATTAGTACGACGAGCAGGGTGTATACCCGGTCGAGAATCTTTGGGATTCTTCCCCGGATAACAAAGCGTTCCAACAATAAAAAAGCAAGATAGTAAAGTCCCCAGATAATGTAATTCCAGCTTGCACCATGCCACAGACCGGTCAGGAACCATACAACGAAGAGGTTTCGGACATACTTTTGGGTACTGCATCGATTACCTCCCAATGGGATGTATACATAATCTCTGAAAAAACTGCTTAATGAGATATGCCAGCGTCTCCAGAAATCCTGAACACTCGTAGCCGTATAGGGATAATTGAAGTTTTCAAGATAATGAAATCCAACCATCTGTCCCATACCGATTGCCATATCTGAATAGGCAGAAAAATCGAAATAGATTTCGAACATAAAAAAAGTCACTCCAACCCAGAGGGCAAGCGTTGATTGACCCAAAAGCGCGTCTGCTCCTTCCGGGAGCAACTCTGCAACTACGGATGCGCAGGTATTAGCGAGTATAGATTTTTTTGCAAGGCCGATGGAAAATCGGCGAATTCCTTTTGACAACCCGGTGATGTTGAACTCTCTGTTATCAATTTCGGAAGCGATAGTTTCATAGCGGACAATGGGACCTGCGATACATTGATGAAACAGACTTGCATATAAGAGTAGCTTTTCATAATCAGTCTGCGCTTCTACATCCTTTCGATATACATCGATGACATAGGAGAGCAGTTGAAAGGTGTAAAAGGAGATACCAATCGGCAGTGTGATTTGGATGACCTTTGAAGGAAATCTAAACCATGCATGCGTGTTTTCGCATAGGAATGTCAGGTATTTAAAGATACATAACAGCCCCAATAAACCAATACAGGAAAGAATCAGATATTTTTTGCGAGATCCTTCCTGCTTACTTTGGCTAATCTTCAATGCAAAGAACCATGCAATTGCAGTTTCACCAGCTAATAATAATAGATATATCGGACCTCCCCATGCATAAAAAATAAGAGAAAACGTCAATAAAACACGATTTCTTTTCTCAGGTGATACATAGTAGTACACACCCATTTGCAATGGTAAAAATAAAAAAACAAATAAGATACTTGAAAAAACCATATATTTATCCTTTACTGTGTTGAACTTGGTGGTGTCTGCGTGGTTGTTTCCGGGCTTGTCTGTTTGTTGGAATATGTTAAAGCAGGGAACATATCATCACGAAGACCATGTTTGAGAAGGAAATCTTCCCAAAGTGTATAGTATTGGGCAGTAAGGTGAATGCCATCACCTGTGTATTCTGATTTCAATGCACCGGGAATCAAACCATTCATTTCACAAACCGATTCATTCATGTCTAAATAGAAGATGTTCTTCCCATCACAATACTGTGCAACTAATGCATTACGACAATCGATATTGTCATTGTTAAATACAGTAGAGTTATCGGAATAACTCTGGGAAACATGCATAATACCCATTACAAAGATCATGGCACTTGGTTGCAGTTCTCGTATTTTATCCAAAACCTTTTTGTACTGTGCCTGATAGTCGCTCGCATATCCGTTTCCAAGTTCATTTACACCACACATAATATAAATCTTATTATATTGTTTGCTGGACAATCCGTAGACAACGGTGGAACCATTATCCATGATCTCGTCGAGCAGCTTCCAAATGGAAATTCCGTTTTTGTAATAAAAATCAGCATTGCATCTGTTTTTGAAGGTTCCATAATCATGAAGTCCTTCGATTCGCGAATCACCGATGAACGCAGCATCATCAAAATAAGATGCATCCACATCGATGTAGTCATAGCTTGTAGTTAATGCAATCTTATCGTTGTCATCATAGTATGGAGACCTTGCAATCCTTTTTTCGACCGTTTCAAAGGTAACAGGAATTGGATTTTTTCTTGATGTGTAAACAACATTTGATTTTTCGTCATCGGCAACATCGGTAGCAGAAGCAACTGCATCCGTCGGTGTTGACTGTGCCAGGGTTTCGGTCGTGGGTTGTTCGGTCGTAGGTTCTTTCGGATCTAAAAATGGATCATCCGGAATCATCGCAGACAGAAAGAGCGGGTGATCTTTGGAAATGCGAAGCTTGTATTCTCCATCGATCCCTCCGGCAATGGCATACAATGTGTATCCGATGAAAGAAAGAATCAACAACGTAGTAAGAGGACATTGACGCACAAAGCCCAGCAATGATTTGTCTTCTATATTTTGATTGCGTTTCATGTGAACCTCCTAAAATCTGAAATATAAAAATGGATTACTGGCACCCGCCGCAATCTGATATACCGAATACCAAAACAGTGAAAGCATAATCAATTTGCATGGAAGGGATTGATAGAATTTTTTCAAAAGCTTCATTGGAAGTGGGGTAGAACAAATTGCGCAGATCAATAAGAGCCACCAATAGGTATGAAACATATCCTGAAATTTTACATATGTATCTGCGATTGCGATACTACCCTTGATTGGAAGAAACAGCATTCTTCGAAGGTACAGTCCCAATGTTTTTAAGTCGGTAATATTAAAAATTGTCCATGAAACCGGAATTACAAACAACATATAAATTCGTGACAGAATGAAATGTTTGTCCAGTTTTTCTAACAAAAAAGATTTTTCTATGGTTAATAATACAAAAAAGAATAAGCCCCAAATGATAAAATTCCAATTGGCTCCGTGCCACAGTCCGGTGAGTAACCAGACAATGAAGGTGTTGAAGATGAGTCGTTTTGGACCCTTGCGATTTCCGCCTAATGGAATATATACGTATTCGCGGAACCATCTTCCAAGCGTGATGTGCCAACGTCTCCAAAACTCTGTCGCAGAGTGAGAGCAGTATGGATTCTTAAAGTTTGTTGGAAACTTGAACCCAAGAATTCTTCCCAAACCAATTGCCATCAGGGAATAGCCAAAAAAGTCAAAATAAAGCTGCATAGAAAAGCCCCACGAAGCAAGCCATGCAGTCAGAGGATGAATACCATATACACCGGCTGTCTGTGCATCATTCCACAGGGATGCAATTTTGTTTGCAAGGAGGACTTTATAGGCAAGTCCCAGAACAAAAATCGTGACACCCCATTCAATCTTGTCAAAACGTACCTTTCGACGTTGCATGTCACTTCGAACTTCGGTAAAGTTTACGATGGGACCGGCGATCAATTGTGGGAACATGCACACATAGGTGGCAAAATCCAACAATGTATTTGCCGGCTGATATTGGCGCCTGTAAATATCAATGACATAGGATGCCGCCTGGAAAGTGTAAAAACTGATTCCAAGCGGAAGTGTCAAGGAAACGGTTGCGATGACAGCATCACCTGCAATACCATTTATGATTCCAATGAAGAAATTCAGGTACTTAAAAATAAATAACATCCCGAAGTTAAATAACATGGCAAGGATCAAACGGAATTTGCATGTACTCTGCATGTCCTGGTTTGTTTTCTCCTGCAGTCTTTGTGCCTGGTAAATGCCATTTGCAAGAATATGATTGATTAATATGGAAAATACCATCAACAACACATACATTGGCTCGCCGACGCTGTAGAAGATTAAACTACCAATCAAGAGCACAAAATTTCTTTGATGGGGAGCTGCCAGAAAATATATAATCAAAAAAATTGGTAAAAAGCGAAATAGGAATTCAATACTCGAAAATACCATAGCTTTCTCCTTTTTACTTTAAATATAGTGTTTGCAAGTTTTCAAGCTTTGCGGACATGTTTTGCATCAATAAATCCAATACGGTAATGGCACACATGGATTCTACAACCACAACCGCACGAGGACCGATGATTGGATCATGCCGCCCCTTGATTTCCATAACGATTTCCTCGTGATCTTTGTTGATGGTATCCTGTGGCTGGAAGATGGAAGGGGTTGGTTTGAAACTTGCACGCAACTCTAAACAACTACCGTCGCTCATTCCACCAAGCGTGCCACCGGAGTGGTTTGTTTTCTTTGTTACCCGGGTTCCATCCATTGCAAACGCATCATTGTTGATGGAGCCTGTTGACTGACTAACAGCAACACCATCACCGATTTCAACGGCTTTGACCGCACCGATGGACATGACTGCCTGGGCAAGCTTTGCATCAAGCTTATCAAAGACCGGTTCACCGATGCCGACCGGAAGTCCCTGAATACGGCAGGCTACACTGGAACCTACGGAATCTCTGTTTTTCATTATTTCTTCCAGGTACGTAGCAGCTGCACTTGCACCTTCAGCGCTTGGCATATAAAAAGGATTTTCAAAAATTGCGGTGAAATCCTGTTCATAATCATCGATGCATATCCTTCCTATACTGCGAGTATAAGCGGTTAATGTAATTCCCAATGACTTTAATACCTTTGCTGCAATTGCACCTGCTGCAACACGACCGATGGTTTCACGACCGGAGGAACGTCCCCCACCGCGGTAATCTCGAAATCCGTATTTTTCATCAAAACAATAATCTGCATGTCCCGGACGATAACTCTGTGCAATACTGCCATAATCTTTTGACTTTTGATCTTCATTCATAACAACCAGTGAAATTGGAGTTCCGGTTGTCTTTCCCTCAAAAACACCGGATAGGATCTGAACACAATCCGATTCGTTTCTCTTGGTTGTAAATTGGTTCTGACCGGGTTTTCTTCGGTCCAGATACAGTTGTATATCTTCTTCGCAAAGTGGTACTCCGGCCGGACAGCCGTCTACTACAACGCCAAGTCCCTTTCCATGAGATTCTCCCCATGTAGTGATTGTAAATATTTTCCCATATATTGAGCCTGCCATCTTATTATTTCCTTCCTAATATACAATATATAGACAGCATTATACATCTTTTTACTAAAAATAGGAAGAGAATCTTCTTATTTTTCCGGTTGCAATTTACAACCGAATATGTAATAATGTTACAAAAGTATTACAAAAATAACAATGAGGAGTCATTATGAGAAAGATATTAACCAGAATTTGTGCTGCAGCAGTCTGTGTAGGCCTTATGTTTCAGCCCGTGCAGACCGTTCCTATGGCAGCAGATATTACAAGTCAGGCAGAACAACAGGTGACGCAGGAAGAAATGTTTGCCGATGTTACATATCAGGTATATATGCAGAGCCAGGGTTGGAAGGATACGGTTGAAGAAGGCGTGATTGCAGGCTTACCACAGGAAGGTAAGATGATTTGCGCGATGCGGGCAAAGGTTTCGTCAAATTTAAAGGGCTCAATTCAATACTCTGTTTATAGTGAAGGAAATGGATGGACGCGATATAGCAGTAACGGTAAGCTGGCTGGTTTTACGAAAAACAAAAGTGCGATTAGCGCAATACGCGTAAAATTAACCGGTGAGCTGGCACAAAATTATAATGTTGTGTATCGTGTGTACAGAGAGTCCTTTGGCTGGACACAGTGGAAAGAAAATGCTGCGGTTTGTGGCTCTGCGGGAAAGATAAAGGGAATCGAAGCGATTCAAATCCGCTTGGCAAAGAAAACGCAGTCCCCTGAGGTCATGGTCGCATACCGAAGCTATATTCAAAAGTCCGGATGGTTAAAATATGTCAGCAATGGAAAAGCTTCGGGAATCGGAAGTAAGAATCGAAGAATTGAAGCGATGAATATTGAGATTGCACAGAGCAATATTCCCGGAGGTATCGAGTATAGCGCCTGCTGCGAGAGTAAGGGCTGGACAAAGTGGAAAACGGATGGAAAACAAGTCGGTACATCTCATTCCGGAAAACGTTTGGAAGCATTGAAGATTCGTCTGACCGGAAAACTTGCAGAAGTTTGTGATGTATATTATAGAACCTATTGCGAAGGCTATGGATGGCTCGGCTGGGCAAAAAATGGTGCCACTGCGGGAAATGGTGGAATCAAAAAATACTTAGGTGCTGTACAGATTCGGGTGGTACCAAAAGGAGCTGCCGCACCGGGTTCAACAAAAAGACCATACATCAATAAAAAAATTGCTGCATTGATTGAGGAGGAAAAGGCAGGAGAGAATCCGGCGATTGAGGAACAGTTATTAAATGATGAATCTGAAAATGAACTCAACAAAAATGCATCAAGTAAGAATTTGAATGCAATTTTAAACGCAACCGAACTGAAGCCTGTTATAACAAATGATGCTGTGATGGACAATAAGGTCAAAAGTATTCTCGCAAAAGTATGCACAGAGAAGATGACAAATCAGGAAAAATTATATGCATGTTTCCAGTGGATTATGGATAAGTCCGAATATAAATTGGATGGAAATACCATTTCATGGAGTAATACAAATGTAGATTATGAATCTTTACGAGACCTGCAGGTTGTGAGCTTTGCATATCCAATTATTGTAGGTGTGAACGGATCTCGTTACGGAACCTGCATTAACTATGCATCTGCATTTGTTGTGCTGGCTCGTGCACTTGGTTATGAAGCATACCGCGTGGGCGGAAAGGTTCTTCGTGCGGGTGGTTCCTATGGAGAACACTATTGGGCGGTTATTAAAATCAATGGAGTATGGTATAACTTTGACCCACAGATTGCAGATAATTCCTGGGCAAAACCGGAAGAATATTTTGGAAAGACCAATCCTGAATGGAAGAAGATGGGATATAAATTTATTGATGTTGAGGGATTCCTCAGTTCACAGTATATGCAAGGTGTAAATAACTTTAAGGTTCGTACAAAAAAATAGGTCTTTACATCTATCTTCGGATATGCTAAGATATCACGTGCCGTTACTTGGTCATCGGATCACTCCGACCGTGACTCAGTGATTGGGAAAAGAAGATAAAAGGAGGAAAAAAGCATGATTACAGCAGAGCAGAAAAAGGAAATCATCGAGAAGTACGCTCGTGGAACTGGTGATACAGGTTCACCGGAGGTACAGGTTGCACTCTTGACAGCAAGAATCAACGACCTCAATGAGCACTTCAAGGTACATCCGAAGGATCACCACTCAAGACGTGGTTTGTTGAAGATGGTTGGTCAGAGAAGAAACCTTCTTGCTTACCTTAAGAGCAAGGATATCGAGCGTTACAGAACTCTGATCGAGCAGCTTGGTCTTAGAAAGTAATACAAAATTTAAATACTTAAAATCACACACACGAGTCCTCGGGTTTTATACCCGGGGATTTTTTATTGTATTATACTTGCACTCCAAAAGGAAAAAGAATAAAATGTTGTAGATTATGTAGAAACAAGGAAGAAAAGTATGAATTTACGAGAGACAAATAAAAAGAATTTTTATGAAGGTATGCGGGATGGGATTCCGATTGCGCTTGCTTATTTAGCGGTTTCCTTCACATTGGGAATTGCGGCAAGACAGATGGGGATTTCGGCATTGGAAGCCACAGTGATGAGTTTGACAAACAGTACGTCAGCAGGACAGTTCGCAGCGCTTTCTGCCATTGCGACAGGTACCACCTATTTGGAACTGGCTGTGATGCAATTTGTGATCAATTTACGATATATGTTAATGTCATGCTCTCTGTCTCAAAAAATAGATCCGGGTTATTCCATGATTCATCGGTTCCTTATGGGTGGCGGTGTTACAGATGAAATATTCGGGATATCCATTGCGCGAAAAGGCAAATTAAACCCTTATTACATGTATGGAGCCATGGTACTTGCAGTGCCATCCTGGGCACTGGGAACCTGCCTGGGCGTTGTGCTTGGAAATATCCTTCCGGAAGCAGTGATTGGTGCATTGTCGGTTGCAATTTATGGTATGTTTATCGCAATCATTATTCCTCCGGCAAAAGAAAACAAAGTATTGGCAGCCTTAATTCCAATTGCTATGGTGTGTAGCTATGGATTTACAAAGTTGCCGGGACTTTGTAGGATTTCGTCCGGTATGCGGATGATTATCCTTACAGTCGTATTGGCAGCACTTGCAGCATTTTTCTTTCCGGTTGAGGAGGAATGCTTATGAATGAAGGGAATATTTACTTATACATACTTGTAATGGCAACCGTTACCTATCTGATTCGGGTTCTGCCGCTTACGTTGATAAAAAAAGAAATCAAGAACAAAACGGTTCGTTCATTTTTATATTATGTGCCGTATGTGACGCTTGCGGTTATGACATTTCCTGCGATTTTGTATGCCGGTGACAGTATATTGGCAACCTCGATTGCGTTTCTTGTGGCACTCGTTTTAGCATGGAGAAAAACCAGTATGTTTGTGGTATCTGCCATCGCATGTCTGGTGGTATATGTATTGGATATTTTTTGTTAATAAAGAAAGTGAAAGACTACAAAATCCTGAAAGTTTGTCCGATATACAAAATGGTAAATTGAGTTTAAGAATCGTATGTCGAACATTGACGATTTGCGAAAAAAAAGTTACAATGAATTATTAAAATATTTTTAAGAGGAACAGTATGAGAGAACGAATCAAAGAGAATTTCATACGTAGACATAAAGCAGGATTTTGCAAAGAAAACAAGGGATTTACCCTTGTTGAGATGATTGTGACAATGGTGGTTTTATCCATCCTTTTGTCTGTCTCTGTAACGGGGTTGTTATCCTGGCAGGATTGGTCTGATTTTAATCGCGTAAATGAGTATGCGGAAACCATGTTTTTGGCAGCGCAGAATCAATTGTCTGAATATAGTGCAAATGGATCGTTGCCTGAATTTAGTGAACGGGTAGGCAAGGCGGACGCAGGTAACAATGTCATTGATTTAGATGAGATTTATTATGCGGAAGACAAAACCTATACGGCTGAAAAGCTGAAGGAAAACAGTGTTTGGACTTCAAAGGAAAATGGCACTCTTTGTTATGTTTGTGCGAATAAGGGTGACTATGCCTTGTATACTGCCAGACAAGCTACGGTAAGCAAAACAGCACCATTTGTATTTGAGTTATTATCTGCCTATGTGTATGATCAGTCTTTGTTAAATGAAACCATTTGTATTGAGTTTTCTTTGGAAGACGGACAGGTCTTCGGTGCATTATTTACAGATAAGGCACAGGGTGATTACGAAGCATTTGAGTACAACAACGAAAATACAAACACAAGAGGTCTTGTAAACATTGCCAAGCGTTTTGACTCTTATAGAAAAGAGCGAATGGTTGGCTATTATGGCGTGGATACATTGTCTTTGGCGCTTAGAAACAAAAAGGATAAGCCGACGATTACGAACCTTGCACTGCTGAATGAGGAGACCTTGAATCTTGCTTATAAGATTGGAAAATATCCAAATGCAGTGAACCAGCTCACTTATGAGATTGGAGTATTCGATAAGGATACAGATAAGCAGGTGTTAGGTATTGTATTAGATACGCAAAAACACAAGCTGAAGAACTTTGAGCATAGAGAGACAATTTCTTGTCCTGTGACACGTTTTGTTTACGATGTTGACGGAAATATCGTGAAAACAGAAGACTTGGGTAATATGGATATTCTGGCATATCTGGATGCAAAGAATCGTGTCAGAGTTGTTTTTGATGCCGTAGATATTCAGGCTACTTCTTATCTTTACGAGGATGATTTGTCAAAGCTGGACAGTGCAGATGCAATCAAATCGGGTGGCGTATTGTTTGCAAAAACACTGAGTTTTCACCGGTTTGGTTTGGATGTGGAAAACATTTATTGTACAGTGCAGGGATATGGCGGACTCTACAAACCGACCACGAAAAAGCAAAGTAATATGTCACATGCATACTTTGCATCCGAAAAGCATGATACAGAGGTAAAAAATGGCATAAAAAAGAAAATCTACGATTACGGGATTGCAAATGGAAGACATCTGAATAATATCCGTTATTTGGAGGATTTGAATGAAACAAACCTGAAAGAAAGCAACGCAGGCTATAAAGCTGTTGACTTGGTTGTTTTTCAATATGCATTAGAGAATGACATTGATTGGAAGACATTTGTAAAGGATGGTAATTATTATAATTCTGATATCTCTAATCTGAAAAATCTGGATAAGGAATATTTGGAGAAGGGTTATTTTGCTTCCATCGATAAACTTCGTATCAATGATGTGTTTGATGGAAAAGAATATACGATTTTGGGATTGCGTATTTCAGAAGTGCACAACCGCCTCAGTGGTGTATATGGTTATGGAGAAGAACAATCTGAGGAGACACCAATCGGACTTTTTAACGTAAATAGCGGTAAGATTCAGAATACAAAACTGGATCAAATCAAAGTGTTGAGCAGCAGCGATAAGGTTGGTGCTTTTTGTGGTGTCAATGTATGTGGAGAATTGGAAGATGGAAGTTCTGTCGGTGTCTTGGATAAACTGGAAGTTTTAAATACAAAAATCAATTCAGAAGATGACAGTGTGATTCAGGGCGCAGAACATGTTGGTGGTATTGTGGGATATTTGCAGGGAATTGCGGATGAAGATGATACCCAATTGGATGAAGTTCGTTTAGAGGATTTAAAGAATGCGGCGAAGGTTACAGGTGAAAAATATGTTGGAGGAATTGTAGGAGAGATACGTACTCCGAAGTCCACACCTGTGAATATTGTTGTATATAAATGTGTAAATACCGGTGCGGTGCTTGCAGCAAACAGCACAGTGGATAAAAATGGAAATATTTCAAATAAGCAGAACATTAATCCGACAGAGGCGAAGTACTTTGGTGGTATTACAGGATATTGTGCCAATATGTATGAAGATGCGACCGGAAGTAAGAAACAGGATATGCTTCGAATCGTAGAATGTACCAGCACACCATACTTCTCGTCCGGAGATTTGCAAGAATTACTGGATGACAGTGTGGACAATGCAGCCACTGCGCTTTCAGAAAAGTTAAATGGCGTATATGTAGGAGGTATCGTTGGATACAACTACTATAGTTCCATCGAAATGTGTTCCACAAAGTCCGAGGGAAACCGTCAGGGATATGTATTTGGCTATGAATATGTGGGTGGTATTGTCGGATACAACCAGGGACCTGCTTCCGGTATTCGCGGCGGAGATCAAAAGAATCGTGGAGTAAATGAAGCAAATGTTGTGGGATACCTCTATGTCGGCGGTATCACAGGCTGTAATGCGGATTTGGATGAAGATGATATCCTAAAGCAGGCACAGGCGAAGAATTATAAGGATAAGGATGGAAAGGCATATACAAGTGCGATATCTGTCCTTGAGGATACGGACATCCTTGTAGTTCCTGTGAATGCAAGAAAGGTAGAAAATAAGCTCGAAAACTGGAACAATAAGGGGATTGTATTTGCAACGGGAAAGTATGCAGGAGGAATTGCCGGATATAATACCGGTTGGATTTTCAATTGCAATAGCTCGATTGACAGCACCACAAAGGATGCGTTCTTCCAGTCAACCTATTCTTGCGGAGATTACGCAGGAGGAATTGCCGGATACAACAATGGTATTATAGGAAATACCATAAGAGGAAATGATGCAATGGGTAATTTCATTCCAACCGGCGCGAATGAAAGTGAAGAGAATCGTAAGATTAAGACAATCTGCTACATTTCAGGTAGAAATTATGTGGGTGGAATCGTTGGATACAATGACGAAAATGCGATTGTAGAAGACTACATTGTGGCAGGTGGAAACATCCTGGGCAATGATGACAGCTGTTTTGTAGGTGGATATGCAGGCTTTAATGCATCTGTTTACCTTTTGCAGGATGAACAAAACGAGCCGCGTTATCTGGAATCCAAGCCAAATCTGGTTACCGGTAATTACTTCGTCGGTGGCAGTGTGGGTGGAAATATTATCAATACCAACGCGGCAGTTTTGGATGGTGATGACGATGATGATCCGCCACAGCCACCGATTCAGAATGATAAGGTCTATGCAGAACTGGTCATCAATCATGTGAATCATGGTGAATATAATGGAAACATATATGAAGCCTGGGCTTCTTTGATTGTGCATAATAACAGCGATGAGACGATCACAGACTGGTCTGTCAAGGTAAGTGGAAATTATGAATTGATAGGGTCTGGCAACTTCCGCTACAACTCGGAAAATCAGCAATTTACATATGCTTATGATTGGAATCAAACCATAAACCCGGGCGAGAGCAAAGAGGCAAGTATCTATTTTAAAGCATTAAATGAGAGTGATTATAATTCGATAAAGGTTGAGCCGGTTTCTTATAGTGTGAAGCAAAAGAATGTGCAGATACAGACAGCACAACAAAAGACGAGCGCAACTACACCAAAAATGGAAGTATCTGTAAATTTGGAGAATTTCTGGGAAGAAAATGGAGTCGTTACGGGACAGTATGCGCTTCAAATCAGTAATCTATCAGATGAAACGATTACGAATTGGAAAGCAGTAATCGAAAGTCCAAAGAATATTGTAAATATTTCCGGTGGCTACGGAATTCAGTTTACACAATCCGGAAATGAAATTTTGGTTACACCTTATAATGAATGGGATTATCTGCATGCCGGACAGATAAAAAATATAATATTCCAAATTCAGTATGCTTCAAAAGATGATGTGGATGCATTTTTAAAATGCGGCATAAAAATTTATGACAACCAGAAGCCGGATACTCCGATTTATGACAATACGGGAAATAAACCGGACAATCCGACCATCGAGGGCAATCTGATTGCAACACAATTTAAGACCAATAATTTCCTTGGACAGATGAAAGGAAAAGCCTTTATCGGTGGATTTATGGGTTACAACCAGTTCATTGATAACACAGAAACAGATTCTGTTGAGGAGCTTCAAGAGGCATTAATCCGCACTGTTCATGATAATGAAGGTCATTTGAAGAAGCAATATCAGGTGATTGAGGAATTAGATGAGGCAGTATTGGGAATTCCTTATGACCTGGGGACATCTGCAGTTACGTTGAAGGTGACCGGAACCAAAGCCGGAGCAGATACAAATACACTGGGAAGCATTTCCGGTGATCTTTGTGTGGGCGGAGTTATGGGTTACAACAACAAGAATACCCTGCTGTATATGAAGGATGTTGTGAATGCTACCCCTGTCATTGCAAAACAGTCCATTGACAATGAGAAGGAACAGCCGGATAGAACGACGGACTATGCAGGTAAAGAGATGTCCTATACATACTCCTATGTGGGAGGAATCATCGGTAAGGTGGGTTCTTCCACTACATTGGATGGATGTAAAAATGCAAATTCCGGAACCATCAAGACACAGGGCACGTATTCCGGTGGACTCTGTGAGGTCAATGAAGGCGTTATCATGAACTGTAAGGTTGCAACCTTTGGTTCGAGTCTCACTGATTATGTTGGTGGTTTGTGTGGGTTGAATAAATCTGCCGGATATATTCAATCGTGCTCATTATCAGGCGTGACTGTCAGTGGAAGAAACATTGTCGGTGGTTTTGTTGCAGAGAATTTCGGAAATGTATTTAATTGTACATCGCAAAATGAAAAGCTCATCGTATCAGGACTTTCCACTTCGGATACAGAGGGCAATTGTGTTGTAGACGGAGTGGCAGGAGGATATGCGGGATATAATGCAGGAACGGTTTTAAATGAGTCTGATATAGAAAATATCAGTATTCGTTCACAGGGCAACTATGCCGGTGCTGTTGCGGCAATTAATGATGGTCTTGTGCTCAATGCAAAGGTTCCGGATACCGTAACACAAAATCAGCTTTTGGGTCAGTATGAGGATTATCTGATTCAAATTACCGGTTCAATCAGCGCAAGACAGGATGTCGGTGGTGTCGTAGGACTAAACCGTTCAGACGATTCCGGTGTGATTCGTTGTTTTGAAAATAAAGCAGATATTACTGCATTGTATGGAAATGCAGGTGGTATCGTTGGAAATAATGCTGCAGCAAGCAAGATGGAATACTGTGTCAACCGCGGTGCGGTAACTGCGTCAAATGCCGGTAATGCAGGTGGTATTACTGCGGTAAATAACAGTGAGATTCATCATTGCTTTGATTATGTGACAGTAAAGGCACCGGTGGGTATGAGTGGTGGTATTGTTGCAGAAAACAAGAAGGATGCAAAGATTTCTTACTGTACGGTTGCACCGGAAAAAACCGGTGAAACGATGAATTTCAGCTCGCAGAAATATGTCGGTGGTATTGCAGCTTACAATGCAGGCACGATTGAAAATATCAATGTCCGCAACATAAACTTGTATGACTATAAAAACAGCGTAGAAAGCAAAATTGGTGTCGTAGCCGGATACAATGACGCAGATGGAACGATTCTTCTTGGCAGTAATGAGCAGGATATACGAAATTGTACTGCGAAAACCTATACAGAAAACAGTCAGGTGGGTGGTGTTGCCGGATACAATGCCGGTACCATTTCCGGTGCTGCGCTGGATAAGACAACAAAACTTCCGGTAACTATCATAGATGTTTCTATCGGATTTATGCCGAACTCAGCTACCATTGCAAGTTTTGGAGGTATCGCCGGTCAGAATGAAGGAACGATAGAAAAAATATCTGTTCGTGGCGTAATTGAAGGCAATTTGAGCACGGAGACAACCGGATATGGTGGAATCGCAGGTGTGAACGGAACCGTGGAAGATAATTCGTCGACACGTGCAGCTGCTGTGATTACGGATTGCTCGTTCGATGGAGTCGTGACGGCACAGGGAGCAGGTGCTTCGATTGCAAGAATCGGCGGTGTTACCGGTATCAATGGATACAAGGGAGAAATCTCTCATTGTTATATTGGTGTATTGCAGGATAACACAGATATAAATTCCCGTGTTACAAAGATTTATGCCGGAAAACAGGAGAAAACGGATGCAAATGGTAACACATCTTATACAACAGACAGTTATAGCCGGAAGTACGCAAATTCGGAATATGAAGTTCAGGTAATCACAAAGCCTTATGACACCAGTTCCTATGCATACATCGGTGGATTGGCAGGTATCAATTATGGAAGTGTCCTGTCTTGTGATAATTATAGCAAGTCAAAAGAGGCTGTCCGTATATACTCGTTTGCAGCAGTACTGGGCGGTGTTGTAGGATACAATATGCCGGGGGCCACAGTCAGTGGAAGTAAAGAAGAACACCTTTCAACCGGTGAAAACTGGGAAGTAAAAGCAAGAAATGCAGAAAATGATATCGGAACCGGTGGAATCATCGGTACCAATTTGTCGGGTAATGAACTTTCTTATCTCGACAATTATGCGGATGTAACTTGTCTTTATAATTCCAATACGATTGTTGGGGGACTGGTAGGATTTGTCAATCAGCGCGAGAAGAACAGTCTAACGATTTCTGACAGCTGCAATTATGGAAATGTATTGGGAAGATTTCGTGCCAGCGGGTTTATTGCCCTTCAGGCATATGAAGGAATACGCTTTGATAGATGTACGAATTATGGTTATGTGCGCTCTGTTGAGAATTATGCAGGTGGTTTTATTCAATATGCGATGCATATTGCCAATGATATTGTATTTAATGACTGTAAGAATCACGGTAATATTTTGACAGCGCAAGGTGAGAGTGCCGGTTTCATTGCAAAGAGTACCAATATCAGCAATGACAGATCAAAGGTAAAGTTTACCAATTGTGTCAATACCGGTCTGGTATACAAACTCACGCAGAATCGCCCGGATTATAATATCAATGGCGGTGGCTTTGTCAATGATATTTCAAATGCAGTTTTTGAGAATTGTAGAAACTATGGAAACAGCAACATGTTTGGATTGTCAAGAGGTACCGTCAGTGCTACGAATTGTCTGGATGTAGGCGGAAATACGGTTGCAAGCAATCAGGCAAAATCATTGGCTCCTTTGGCAAATGGATATTATGATAGTTTGACAAGAAACAATTACTATATCCAAAAAACAGATAAACAGCCGGAGGTAGATCCAAGAACCTATGGCATTTATACGGACGTCTCTGTCGGAAATATGTTTTGGAACGAGAGTAACGGCGATTTGATTAAGAGCCTGTACATGTCACCAAATGAATATACTTCAAAATGTAAATTCGGTCAGGAAAATAACGGCAACTTTACGCATATTACCCTTTCGATGGCTTACGATGAGGGTAGTCAGGGTGTCGACGGCATTGCTATTTATCCTGCCGCATATAAAAATGAAAAAGGCTATACGGTTGTGTATCGTTATGAGCTCGAGAATCAAGCGGGTACAACACTTTATGATTCGGGCGAGATTGCGCTGGATCGCACGGTTGGCGGAGAAGCAAATATGGAACAGAGAAAGCTTGTTTTGCCATTTGGAGAGCACAGCGGAACAAGCGTTGCAAAGGTTCGTATCTATCTGCAGTTTAAAAAGGCAGATGGTTCTATGAACACGGCGCGACTGTTTGGCTTCCAGACGATTCCAAAAGCAGCACCGGATACTTGTGCGGATTTGGTTCCGATGTATGAATACATTGCGAAAACGACGAAGACAAGGGTTGCTTTCACGCGCTCTAATGATATCAAATTGCGTGGTTATATGGATAAGAATAAGGTGAGTACAGATTGGGCAGTTACGGTTGTACCGGAAAATTATGCGGTATATCTCAGTGATTTTGTGGAAAATGCGGATGATACACAGGATAATATCCGGATGCTATTGGAAGGAGAGCAGACATTTACCTTCGATTTTGCTTATGAGGAAGATGCGAAAAAAATTGGTGCTTTGTATCTGTATCTGACGACCTATAACGGTCTTGGAAGTGGTGATAGCTATGATGTCAATTATTATGTGGAATTCATTGACAAGGACGGCAATAAACAATTGCTTGGTTCCAAGAATGATATGCTTACAGCAACGGCAACTTATCACAAGGAGCTGACGTTTGCAGTCCCGGATGATTTTGACGCATCAAAAATCATTGTGCATATGAAGAGCAAACGTTCAGATAGAAGGTTTATGCTCTGTGGCTTTAAGTGGTCAGAAAAAGGCAACGAAAACCGTATGATTTTGCCATATGATGAGATGCTGGATCCGTATTATCCATACAAAAATAATGCTTATCAGAGTCAGCCGGCTGTCGCACTTGTGAAGGCAGAAAAGGCGGATGATGAATTATTCTATTCGCCGCTTGCGAACAATAAAGTGTATACGGATGTGGGTATTTCAATGGAACAAAATCCGCAGTCGGATAGCTATTACAATGATAGAAGTACCTATGACCCGAACTATGATATCGAGAACAGTGGGGTTCAATGGGCATATAATTCCCGTGTCGGCATCTATAAGGAGTTAGATCCGAAGTTCGAGCAATTCATTCTGACGCAGACTTATCGTTCGGATGAAAAGCTGTCCAATCCACAGAATCTGGTACTCAGGGTTCAAAGTGGTATGTATCAGTTTTTGTGGACGCAGAATCCAAATGCTTATTGCTATGAAACATATTATGAGCTACGCAATCTGGAGACGAATGTCCTCGTTTACAGCACAATGAACAATCCGCAGACCGTTTATAATGGAAGTCAGGATGATTCAAAAGTGTATTGTACGTATGACCCGGATACCTTGAGTGCGCTTTATTCGGAGCATGGTGGAGAGGGAACCTTTACCCTGACTGCATATGTACGGGCAGTCAGTGCTTACCAGATTTTGAATCCGGACAGTGCAGATAGGGAACAGTATAATTCTGATTATGTTTCAAAGACGATAAATGGATTGACAAAGCTTCCAATGCCTGAGTTCCATGTTGAGATGATTGAAGGCAATAAAGGAGTCGTTGTACTTGACAATATGGAGGCATTTGAGGGATTAAGCAATAACGATGTTAAGATCACCGTTAGTATGGAGAGCAATTATCTGGGTAATAAGGGATCCATTGAACTAAATCCTGAAATTGGATACAGTGAACCATTTACACTTATGAATGCGTTGATAAAGGATAATAAGAAGATCAGTGCCATTGCACAGCCGAGAACTTCCGAAAGCCAGAAACGCTATATCCAATCAGAGCGATTTATGAATTCCGGTTGCTATATGAGTAGCAATCAGTATGAAAATGAATATGTCTTAAAGATTACAAATGGCGGACTCTATGGAAAGCAGACGGATGCCATGGAACATCAGATAGATATTGATGCATATTATGTAGACTGTATGACAGTTGCTGATTTGGTCAGCTTTGATGAGACCTTGCAGGTTCCGGTTGCTTATTCTCGCGGTAGTCTGCACACGGCAGCACATCAGGGTGGTCATGTATACTTTGGTATGAGGTTGTCGGATTTGCCGGATGATATCATCGGAAGAGACTTTGAAACCCGATGCTATATTGTATCGACGCAGGGGGATATTCAGATTCTGGGACACGATGTGGCAAAGGCGGTAACGCTTACAAGCCCGGATGACCTAAAGGATATTGTGGATACCCGTTACTTTACAAGTGCAGGTGTGTTGACACAACAGGCGATTGTGGATGCACAAGGCTCGCTTCGCCCGGGATATGTCATTTATCGAAATGAAGATGGCACGTATGATATTTATTATTCCGCTTCTCTTGCAGATGATGAGATAAATGGAAGCAATGCAAAATATCAGGTACACCGTTTCACCTATCGATACCATGAGGCTACAGAGACTGCATCAGCATATTACGATATAAAAGACGTTGGACTGAATCTGGATGATGTACAATATTTACAGCCTTATCCGGATATTGAAGACACCTATGAGATTGGTGTAGACGAAGCCGGACATGAGACATATACATTTACGTATGATGTGGATGAGTTAGGAAATCCATTGGCAGGGGATGATTATGCGAATGCTGTATACCGTCTGCGCCTGTTTGGAACAACGGTTGCAGGAGAAGAGGTATCCTTGGAACTTGCAAATGATGTAACGACACATACTTATACATTTACAGATAAAAATGACAACTGGAATTACAGAACATTGAAGCTGGAAGTCGTTCGAGAGGGAACAACGGAAAGTGACAGTAGTATGAAGGCTGTAAAATTGCCAAGTGTTTCTGTCAAAGATGATTTTGTGCGTAAGATTCGGTTGTCTACACTCTCAACCCCTGAGGTGAATTTGCATCAGACACAGACCGGATTTGATAAGGATGGTCTGATATATGATGTTACCTGGGGTGCAATTCAAGACAGTTATGAAACCAAGGATCTTGGCGGATATCTGATTATGGTTACTGTGGATGAGTCTCAAACAGAGCCTGGAACCATAGTGACAAAACCACATTATTATTACATGACAGATATCGTGAATGCAGATGTAGAAGATACCATCGGTATCACAGAGTCTGATTATGCAGATGGTGTTTTGGTAAATGTGGATACAAGTGAAACCTGTAAATACGAGTCTGTAGATGCAAATGGTAATTGTAAGGCGCAGATTGACTTGTCTGATTTTGCAAGCGGAGAAGTCGTGGACATCTCTGTCAAGGCAGTTGCGCGTACAAATGCAGAAATCTACATGGATGGCTATTTCTGTGAGACAACACAACGAACCATACCTGAGAGATTGGTAACACCGGATGTGAGGAAGCTCCAGGCAAACCTGCCGTTGGAACAATTGCTGACAGTTTCACAGTGGAACGAACGGGGAATTGAGCTTCAATACCTTTGCGAAACAGGTGAGGACAGAATGGGTAGCTACAATCTGGCAATCGCAATTTATGATGAAGATGGAAAGAAATTGCAGGATCTCGATTCTGTAGCTGCACAGGGAAGTATGGATTGTGTACAAAAAACCGGTGATGGAGCAGTGGAAGGTGCTTGGAACTATGGAGCGAAACTCACATTGCTTACCAAGGGACAAAAGACCATGATGCAGGGCGCAAGTCTGGATAGTGGAACATACATGATAAAGCAGACAAGTTCCTTCAAACTCTCTGATTATGCCGGTTGTTGGATGAAGATTGTTCTTCGTGCAGAGGCAGACGATGCGATAAGCTCTTATTGGACCGATGAAGATCCAAGTGGATTGACAGAAAACTATTGTTGGATTCAGATTCCGAAGATGCGATTGGATGAAATTGGTTTGACAAGTCAGGTTCAAAATCCAATTACAAGTGTGAAGCAATTCTACGTTGGTAACAATCAGTGGTCTACAGAAGTGGATACAATTACCTATGGATTTGTGGCAGAAAACAGAATAATCAACCTGTATCCAAATCCATATGCAGATTGTTACAAAATCCAGATTACAAGTCAGGACGCACGATATACAGAGCTAAAGTTGATTCCAAATGAACAGCAGGATGCCTTTGAGGTATATGGATTTACTTCCAATATGACCGCAATGAATGAGACCGTACAAGATGGATTATATAAGAAGTATGGAACTCTGGATGCTGTGGCGCCTGTGGAGACAGGATATGGAGCGATGATTGATGCACACAGTGTTCAGTCTGTAGAAGAGTTTGCGCAGGGATATTTCAATGCGAAGCTTTTGTATGAAGACGGTGTGATTCGTCTAATCTTGCCGGATGTGATAGGTCTTGGCGCAGATGCAGACCATATGCAGAATCAGCAGGCAATGTGTACAAAGACATTGACCATGCAGGCGGTGATAGAAGAAGCAAAACAGAATTCTTATGTGGATTCAGAGGTTGGTGCATATTGTGTAGATATTGACGGAGAGGAAACCATTCAGGCTGTTGAAATCGCAGATTTTGTGGATATAGTGGAATCTACAGTTGCATGTACACTGGGTGAGGATGACGATTATACGGTTGAGATTGCTGACACAAAGAGGCTTCTGTGCAGAGTTGTCGTTGTAGATGAAAGTGACGTGGAAAACAGAAAGGTTGTTGGCACGATATATGGTGGATTGTATGGAAGCAATCAATCCGGTTATTCTGCAAGCATTCGGTTGCACAAAGCTTATCTTGACGATTCAAAGTATGGAGTATATCTGCAGGAAGCACAGGTTGAAGATCAAAAAGCGGTCGATTCCTGGTCATCTGCTTATATCATTACAAACGAAGGCTTGTCCATGGTTGCAGGTCAGGAGATACAGGATTTGTTGAAGTAATATGGAAAAGGAGGGAGCAAAATGAGAAAAAAAACAAACAATCGTGGATCCGCTATGCTGGTAGCAATTATTGTAAGTGTGGTTGTGATTGCATTTGCGTTGTCCTTATTGTTGGTTGCATATTCTCTGTTTGCTTCCTCTGCAAAAAAGGTGACACAGACCCAGGGAATGGAACTGGCAAAAACGGTTTCTCTGGAGCTTGCGGAAGAAATTACAAAGCCTAAATTTGCTTCTTTTGATGAAGTATTAGATGGTGTTTCCGGAAATGGAACATATTCTGCAACGCAGTATCCGCTTTGGTATTATCTTCGCTATAATATTCAGCAGGAGCAAGGCTGGCCATATTATGCGGATGAGACGGTAATCGGACACTCACAAAAGTATGCATACCGATATTTTACTTATTCTATTTCAGGCGGTGACGCAGCAAAATATGCAGGCCTTGCAGATGATATTTCGATATGTATGTATTGGTCAAGGAATGATGAAACAGAAAAAGACGGAACCTTGTTGACAGTAGAGACAACCGTAAAAAAAGGGGAGCAGATTTGTGTAAATACCTGCTATTATGAATTGACAGTCGCGCTTTTTGAAGATGGTTCATCGGGAAATCATCTTGTCGGGACGGATGTGTTTGCAATGAATCCAAAGAATAATCTGATAGACGGAAATGAGAACTGGATTTGGACGAAGGTTGAACAGGAATAAAAGGAGAGCTTTCCGTATGAAGGCATGGAAAGAAAAAACCGGAAAATTGAATAATCAAGGATCTACCATGGTAGAGGTGTTAGTCGGATTTACAATTTTAGTCATGGTGATTGTCGAATGTATGGTTCACATTGTAGGTGTATCTGCTAATATGGTGGAAAAAAGCGCAGATATGCAAAAGAATATTTCGAAATTAAATGAAGAAATGTACAAAACAAATGCGGATTATCAGAAATTAGACGGAGTAACAATGACTTTAAAGCTGGATCAGACAAAGACGGCTGCTGAAAATACAGCAGATGAGATCTCGATGGAGCTTGCACATGCGCAGCTATGCTTTTTTGATTGTGTTGAGGCAAATTTGGGAAGCTTTATCGTTCGGTATAAGGAATAATCGTATGGACAAAAGGAATCAGAAAGAACAACAATTTCATAAAGTTGGTAAGAATGCGGGAACAACCATGGTGGAATTGATTGTTTCTTTTACATTGTTGAGCCTGTTTATGGTTGCAGCTACAAAGGTCATTTCCAATACGATTTCCGTTTATTATCAGGCGAAGGGAATTCAGACCGGTATGCAGGTTTCCAATATTTTGATGACAAAAATTGTGGAAACTGTAGAGGGAGCACTTCCAAATGGAACAGTGGGAGAACAAGCAGATGCAGCATCCATGATTATCTCGAATTCCAATCAAAAGATAGAGTTGATTGATGGATTTGGCAGTCATGTCTATCTGACAGTGGAGAATGAATATCTGTTAATATACTATTACCCGGAAATTACGGAAGGTGGAAGTGGAGTGGATATCCTGAAAGATGGAGAACGCTGGACCTTTGATAAAAAAGCATATATGGGTTATACAGTAAAAGAGTTGAAGTTTTCTGTGCCAAAAGGAGAGTATCCACCAAATGTGATACAGGTGGACTTGACATTGCATAGTGGAAAATATGGAGATTACAGTTCAAAAAGATATATTCAATGTTATAATTACAATGATGCTGCGTTATATGGAAAAATCATGGTGAAATAGATTATGGAAACAAAAAAACAAAAATGGAAAAAATTTAAAATTGTTTTATGTATTTTATTTGGCGTGTTATTAATTGGATTTCCGGTTTTTGCATATTTTGATGTGACAGCAAAGGGAAGATTGGCACTGCGCGAAGCAAAAAATGTGAAGCTGCATATTCAGATGCAGGATGTCGAGATGTACGTTTCTCAAGGATCGGTGTATGATTCGACAAAGCAATCCGGATTATCGGATGGGACCTATGAGAAATTAAAAGTCTTTATGGAAAAAGATTTTGATTTACGAATTACTGCCTATAACAAAAAACTTCGTCAGGTGATGGGATTTGTGTATACGACAGGAAATTATCAGGTTGTGTATACCTGTGATACTGAAAAAGGTGATACCTGGAAGGTAAATTATATCTTAAATATATTTGATTATGATGGAGAGTGAAGGTCATGTATTATTTCTTGATGACAATGATATATATTATAGTTTTTTTTATGGGAGCCGTTGTGTTTTCCTATTTGCATCTGGTGATTGAACGATTGCCGAAACAGGAAAATATATTGGTTCGATATGTAACATGCCCACATTGCGGACATGAGCTTAGAGCAAAGGATTGTTTTCCGATTATTTCTCGTATACGTTTCGGAAACAAGTGCAGATATTGCCGTGAACCGTTTGCGAAAAGACCGATGGTCTTTGAAATAGTAGGTGGTGCAGGTGCGGTTGCTTCCGTAATTTTTTATGGTGTGCATCTGCAGGCAATTTTATGGTTTTTGGTTGTATGTGATTTGGCAGTCATTACAATGATAGATGCGGATACGCAGGAGATTCCTCCGGTATTAAACTGGATCTTGCTGGTTTTGGGAATTCCTGCGATTTGGCTGTTTCCTCAGGTTGATTTAATGGAGCGGTTAATCGGTATTTTGTGTGTCAGTTTGCCGATGCTTTTACTCGCAGTATTTCTCAACGGATTCGGCGGTGGCGATGTCAAATTGATGGCAGCAGCAGGATTTTTTCTTGGATGGAAAGCGACAGTGATTGCATTCTTTATTGGAGCCATTTTAGGTGGTGGATACGGAATCTACGTATTAAAAACAAAGAAAAAAGGTCGCAAAGACTGTTTTGCATTTGGACCATGTCTGTGTATTGGCATTCTGGTTGCAATGACGTGTCAGTTCGGCCAACATATTATGCAGATGTATATTGATTATCTGTTTAGTTTTATGACAGCATAGAATACATCCGAAAAGGAGGAAGTTATGGCCGTATATCGTTACAAAGCACAAGATGAAAACGGAAAAGTTGTTTCCGGTTCATTGACGGCAAATGATGAGCAGGAACTGCATGATAAACTCAAACAGGAAAACAAATATCTCATCAGTGCAAAGGTACAGGAAAAGAAAGTAAATAATAAACGAATCAAAGCAAATGCGATTTCGGAATTTTCCAGAAATATCGGTCAGTTGCTTGGGTCAGGTGTTACTTTGGTAAAGGCATTGCGTATTATTGCGGAGGATGAATCGATTCCTCCAAAGGAACGGGATATCTACAAAAGTGTACTAAAGTACGTGCGTTCCGGTATGCCGCTTTCCGATGCCCTGGTAGAGCAGGGTGATGCGTTTCCGACCTTGTTTGTCAATATGATTCGAAGTGCAGAAAACAGTGGTAATATGGATAAGGTTGCCATGCAGATGTCGACCCATTATGACAAGGAATACCGATTGAATCAAAAGGTAAAAAGCTCCATGACTTATCCGAAGATTCTTGGTGTTTTGATTGTGGTGGTAGTAGCCATCATCATGGGATATGTGATTCCGCAGTTTAATGATTTGTTTTCCAAGATGGATAGCTTGCCACTTGCCACAACGGTTTTACTTGCGATTAGTAATTTTGTGAAGAAGAAATGGTATGTTCTTGTTTTAGCGGCGATTATAGGATTTGTTATTTTTAAGCTTTTGATGTCCATTCCTAAAATTCGTTACCAGATGTCAAAGTTGGAGTTAAACCTTCCGGTGTTTGGAAAACTGCGAAGAGTCATTTATACGGCGCGATTTGCCAGGACCTTGTCGAGTTTGTATTCTGCAGGTATTTCGATTATCAACTGTTTGCAGATTGCGAAGACAACGATTGGAAATCTTTATATTGAGCAACAGTTTGATCAGATGATTGCAGATGTGCGGGCAGGTGGAAATCTCAGTGAAGCAGTTGATCGTGTAGATGGATTTACAAAGAAATTGTCATCTTCCATCATGGTCGGAGAGGAAACCGGTGCGTTGGACAATATGCTGGTTTCGGTAGCAGACCAGATGGAATACGATTCAGAGATTGCGTTAAATAAGATGGTTTCTTTTTTGGAACCGGCTATGATTGTAGTGATGGCAGTAGTAGTTGGATTTGTTATTATTGCGGTAATTCAGCCAATTTATGGTTCGTATGCGCAGATTTCTCAATCTTACTAGGAAAGACGGGTGATAAAGAATATGAGTACAGTAGTATATTTGGCGAATAAAAGAGTACAGGTTGTAGTAGGTGTGCCCGGCGCAAAGAAGATAACGGTAAGCGGCAGTTACATGGCAGAATGTCCGGAAGGCAGTATCATCAATGGTATGATTATGGATGTCGAGTTGTTTGCCGGATTCATGCGCGATTTTTGGAAAAGCAGTAATCTTCCAACAAAGGATGTCATATTGGTTGTCAACAGTTCAAAGTTCGTTGGAAAGACCATTGAACTTCCGATTATGAATGACAAGAAGACGAGAGAATATGTGGAACGGGAATTTACGGATGTTCGAAGAGAAGAAGAATTCCTATATAGCTATATTCCGATTTCTCAGGATGGAAAAATGCGTAAACTCTATGTAGAGGGTATTACACCGGATTTTATAAAAGATTACATAGATATTTTTGCAGAGTTTGGAGTAAAGCTTTCTGCAGTCTATTCCGGAGAAAGTAGTTTGATTGGTCTGACAAAGATGACAATTGGCCGTACATATAAGACCTTTGTGCTACAGATTGCCGGACCGATGACCATTACAACGCTTCTATGGGTGGATGGAGCCTTTTATTATTTCAATTCTACCCGTTGTTTCCATGAACAGGGAACGGCAGATTATGCAAATGACATTGCGATGTCGGTCAGTCAGATTACGCAATTTATGCAGGCAAATCAGATTGAACATCGTCTGGAGACTGTTTTTCTGGCAGGTGTGGAATCCTCTTTGTTTCCGATGTATCGGGAAGCAATTATTCAGCAGGGTATTCAGATACCGATTGAGATTTTCTCAGATTCCGGAATTGTCAGTCTTGTGAATCTGGATGTGCAAAAGATTTTGCCGGCAGCAAGCGGACTTGTAGAAAATGGTAAATGGGAAAACTTCCTTGAGGGATATAAAGCCGGACGCAAGAAGAAAGAAGAAGGAAATGGTGAGTTTATGAAGACCGCCATTTTGATTGGCAGTATTTTTGCAGTGATGGTGATCGGTACAGCGATTTCATTTACTATGAAACAGTCGAAAAAGAAGAAATTAACAGAGCTCAAAGACTATAATGAAAGTCCTGTTGTTATGATGGATGTGGCAATGTATGATGCGTTGCTTGAAAGAAACAGTTTTCTGGCCGGTCAGTACAATGCGATTGCAAGCATAGAAGAAAATATTGCAACATACCCTGTTTGCGATAAGGAGACGATGAAGGTGGTACAGGATTGTGCAGCCAGTTATGCATCGGTGCAGTTTGATTCGTTTGATGCAGATGCGGGTGTGATGATGATTACTGCAACGTCTGCTACGGTAGATGAAATCAATCTGTTTATCCGGAATCTGACACAGCAGGAAATCTTTAGTAATATTGATTACACCGGATATACCTACCAGGAAACGTCGCAGTTGTGGGATATTCATGTAACCTGCACGATGGCAGAAGCTGCAGGAAGATAGGAGGTGGCCGGCGATGAAAATGGAAATGACACAAAGAGATAAACAATTGCTGGTATTCCTCTCAATTTTCGTGATTGTAGTGTGTTTTGGATATTGGGGAATCTATCCAAATATCAAGGCAATGAAGAAAATGGAAACGAAGATGCAGGAGCAGCAGGATATTAAAACCGTGAATGAAACGAAAATCATGCAGGTTCCGATGTTTGAAGTAGATAATGAGAAAATGGAAAAAAACATTTTGGATGCGAGAGCCAAGTTTTATCCAATGATGAACAGCAATGAAATTGACAAATATTTTACGAATTTTGTGTTGGGATATCATCTTTATGCTTATGATATGGGGATTACCATGCCGGAAGGGGAATGTGAGCTGGAACCATATCAATATTCTGAAAAGGCTTTGAATGAGCAAATCCAGGAATTGGCGGAATCTACAGATCATACACAGGAACAGTCTGATTCAGCTACAGCTTTGGATGATGGCTCTGACAGTGAAGGGGATATGTATGCGTTTGATGCGACCGCGATGACGGGAATTTACATGGCAACCGTATCTCTTCGTTTGGGAGGTACAGACGAGCAATTGTTAAAATTGATCGATGATTTGTCCAATACGGATATGAAACACAGAGTAAAGAATTATTCATGGTCGATAGAGCGAAGCGTACAGTATACGAACAATGCGGATGAAGAAAAGGGATATGAGATTGCACAAGAAAATGTTTTGAATATTACTTTGGAAATATACATGTGTGAGGAATAACGCTTATGGAAATGAGAAGTACAAAAAATATCAGAATTGGTGATGTCCTGCAGGAGCTTGGATATATCAATGATGAGCAGGTTGGACAGGCAATTGCATATCAGAAAGAAAATAAGGGTGTTCGTTTGGGTGCTGCTTTGATAAATCTTGGATTTATCACAGAAAAGCAGATGTTAGAAGCGCTTGGAAAACGTCTGAATTATGATGTTGTCAATCTTTCGGAGCTGAGTGTAGACGTTGATGTGGTGGAGAAGATTCCGAAGGTGTTGGCGGAAAAGTACAACATGATGGGTTACCGCATGGAGGATGGAATCTATTATATTGTCGTGGATGATCCATTGAACTTCTATGGAATTGAAGATATCCGCCAGGTAGTTGGTATGGATCTTCATATATCTCTGTGTGAGAAGAAACCATTGGAGAATTCCATTCAATACTATTATTCTGAAGTATCCGCTCGTCAGGCAGCGAAAAAAGCGGCAGCAAAGAGCTCGCAGGTTACGGAAACGGTGGAGATTAACATCGAAGAGGGCGATGACGATACACCGATTATCAATTTGTTCAACAGTATACTGATTCGAGCATACAATTCCAATGTTTCGGATATCCATATTGAACCATTTGAAACACAGACCAGTGTGCGAATGCGTATGGATGGTGTAATCACAGACTTTATGACACTCGCAAAGAATATTCATAATTCTTTGATTGCCAGAATCAAGATTTTAGGTGATTTGGATATTGCAGAACGACGTGTTCCGCAGGATGGACATTTTCGAATCAACATCGAGGGTGTAAACCTCAATGTCCGTGTATCCGTGATCCCTACGGTATTTGGAGAAAAGGCAGTTTTGCGTCTGCTTGCAACAAACAGTACCATTGATCATTCGGGCAGTTTCGGTATGAATGAGATGAATTACCAGATTGTCAAAAAGATGTTGCAATCTCCAAATGGAATTATCTATGTGACAGGACCAACCGGTTCCGGTAAGTCGACAACGCTTTATATGATATTGGAAGAGCTGTCAAAACGAAGTGTAAATATCTCAACCATTGAAGACCCGGTCGAGAAAAATGTACCAAAGCTCAATCAGATGCAGGTGAACAATGTGGCAGGACTTACCTTTGAAGTGGGACTTCGCGCTTTGCTTCGTCAGGATCCGGATATCATCATGGTTGGTGAGACACGTGATGCGGAAACGGCTTCGATTTCTGTTCGTGCCGCGATTACCGGTCACCTGGTTCTTTCTACCCTGCATACCAATGATGCAGCTTCTTCGGTTGTTCGTTTGATTGATATGGGTGTAGAGCCATATATGATTGCAAACTCTCTGGTAGGTGTCATTGCACAGCGACTCGTACGTAAGATCTGTCCGTTCTGTGGTGAATGGGGAGAGATGACAGAAGATGAGGTTGCAATTGCCGGTAGAAGATTTCCGAAGGTGCGTCATCCAAAGGGATGCGGACAGTGTAACAATACCGGATACAAAGGTCGTGTATCCATCCATGAAATTCTGGTAGTAGACAAGCAGGTAAGAGAGATGATTACCAAGGGTGTTGCAGTAGAAGAAATTAA
>JBJENA010000019.1:0-21936 GCA_051879955.1 Wujia sp. | reverse complement strand
ACCATCCCATGAACATGTATCCTTCGCGTTCATATTGGTTGCTGCGAAGTGCATAACGCTTGTTGTACTTGCATACCTTGCTTGCCATAGAGCCGGAGGTTGCACCATTGCCATCATAGATAATTGTGTAGTCATTGGCTCTCCACTGTGCATATAACACAACCTTGCCATGATTCTTTTTTTGTAATTTTTTTACAGACTGCGTATTCTTATATATTTTTCCGGAACCATCTGCTTTTCGACACCAACCAACAAATGTAAATCCTGTTTTCTTATATCCATTCGCATTGAGCTTATACGTTTTCGTATATTTACAGTTACGCATCGGTTTTGTCGTTCCCGATGTTGCTCCATTGCCACGAAACTCAATGTCATAAACGGTTGTTGCAGCATCGACCTTTTTTGATTGTATCTGGCTCACACTCAAAACAAAAAAGATCATCGCAATTACATAAAGCCATAATTTCTTTGCCTTTTTCATTTTTGTCCTTCTTTCTCTTTATTGTCAACTTCGTTTAGATTATCACTTTTCCATAGGATATGCAAATTGATTTTTCATAAACAACAAAAGAGTTCTATCAATCATATCCTGATAGAACTCTCTACTTTCATTCATTTTATCTACTTGGAATTCTCACTGGAAATCACGACTTTACCATCCTGAATACTTACGCGAACTTTATTGGAATCAATACCGGCCTCCTTGAGCATTTCATCACTAAGCTGAACCCGGTGTGCCTTATCAAGCACCGAATATTCCTCATGCGCATCCACCATCATGTCAAGGTCATCCATCTCATCCATCATTTCCTTGTAGCTGTGCTTGAGAATCTTCTCCGTACTGATTTTTCCATCGGATATCATGACCACACGGTCAACCTTGTGTGCCAGTTTCAAATCATGTGTTACGATGATTATGGTCAGGCCAAGCTTCTGATTGAGTTCCCGGAACAGATCCTGAATCTTCGCTGACGTCTTGCTGTCAACTGCGCCTGTCGGTTCATCAGCAAGCAGAATCTCCGGCTCGTTGGCAAGTGCCACAGCAATGGCAATCCTCTGCTGTTCTCCACCGGACATCTGCCCCGGATAGGAGTCCCGTTTGTCCTGCATCCCGACCATCTCAAGAAGCTCCTCGGCTCTTTTTCTTCGCTGCGTTGCACTTTTCTTGCCCGTCAGCATAGGAGCCTCGATATTTTCTATCGAGGTAAGATACGGAAAGAGATTTCGCCCACTTTTTTGCCACACAAACCCAATCCGTTTCTTTCGGTATTCTACCATTTCTTTTTCACTCAGTTCTGCAAGATTCTGACCACAAACTGTGATTTTACCTGCGGATTGATGCTCCAAGCCTCCGATAATGTTCATCAAAGTACTTTTTCCACTACCACTTTTTCCTATGATGGCCATCAACTCTCCCTGCTCTACATGTAGATCCAAGCCTTGCAGAGCCAGAACTTCCACTTCTTTTGTCTTATATATTTTTACCAAAGAATCACATACGATCAATAATCTCACCATCCTCCAGCTCGTATACTACATCTCCAAGTTCCATCAAATTCGGATCATGGGTTGTCATGACAATCGTGATACCTTCCTGCTCAATCAATCCCTTGAACAATCGCATCACACGAAGTCCACTTTCTGTATCCAATGCACCGGTCGGCTCATCGGCAAATATAACCTTCGGTCTGTGTGCGACCGCGCGTGCAATCGCAACTCTTTGCTGCTCTCCACCGGACATCTGACCCGGCATATGCTTCATACGTTCTTCCATACCTACCAGTGTCAATGCATCCACAATTCTTTGATTTCGTTCTTCCAAAGGTACATCCGCTAAACGTAATGAAAAATCTACATTTTCATAGGCATTCATAATCGGAATCAAAGCAACCGCCTGAAAGACAAATCCCATATCATATCTTCGCAGTGATTCCCATTGTCCATCATCAAGTTCTTCCAGATTCTGTCCATCAAAGTTCACACTTCCGCTTGTCGCATGATCGAGCGCACTTAGAATATTTAATAGTGTGGTTTTTCCACTTCCGGATCTGCCCTTTAGGATTGTGAGCTTTCCTTTCGGTATGTCAATGTCCACACCTTTTAATGCATAGAATTCTCCGGCACCGGTTGGAAAGGCACGAACAATCTGTCTTGCTGATATAATATTCTCCATTTTACTCCTCCCCTAACTTCAGTGCCTGTGTGATATTCAAAGCACGAATCAATCTACGCAATACCACAACACATATGATAATCATCACTGCTATTACAACCAACAGCTTTGCCGCATCCACAAACTGGAAATAAATGGTCAGTGCCAGATTGTGCTTTTGCGGCAGATAAATCACCGCAAACAAACGAACAAATAACCATGTCGCACAGGCTCCGCATACAAAGCCGGAAATCACGGACGGCAAGGTACTAAAGAGATGCTCATTTACCAGCATCCTATTGACTTCCTTCTCCGAAAGCCCCATCGCACGATAGACACCAAAGAGCAATTCTCTCTGACGAATCGATGAAATCCAATAGATCAAAAATCCCACCATACAAAGAATGATTGCAATCAGGAAACTAAGTGTAAACATACCGTTCGTAATTCGAATCATTGCAGTCTTCTTCATATCATCCACACGTGTCTGTATACTGGAAGCATATTCAATCTGTACGCCCTGACCCTGCAGGTTATCTAACACAGACTGTGCGCTTGTTCCATCTGCAAGCTTGTACCAGATTTCATATGGCGCAGTCTTAAAGCATTGAATCATCTTTGCAAGATTCATGACAACTAAGTAGTTTTCCTTGTACTCTGCACCACTGTATTGATACTGCTCATACCCCGGCCATGCGTCAACAATCGCAACTACTTCTGCGGTAATCGCACCTCTTGGCGTATCTGCAAGACTCGTGATATCTCCAAGTCGTACACAATTGATTCTGTCTCCAACCTTAACATTAAGCTCCTTGGCAAGATTTTCTGATATGATGACACCAGACTCCTTCTTAGCCAGTCGATTCAGGTTTGCAAACCAATGCTCCTTGTCTGTTGGTCGCTGCTGCAAATATGCTGTCTGACCAAACTCCTTTGTATGAATACCCATAATCTCGCAACCCGTCAGCTGTTTTCCGGATTTGCTGACTATCGTATTACTTGTCCGCATCACTCTCGTCATGCTCGTACAACTTCCATCCTTAACAAGCGCTTCATATTTTAACGCATCCGGTTCCATATATTCATAGTTTGTAGAAAAGTCAGGCAATGCAATCATTCGCATCTGCCAGGTTTCCTGCAAGGTAAGATCTGCACCATTTTCATATACGATACGATTTTCATGATTTTTGTTGATGGTTCTTGCCGCATTCGCATTGAACAAGCCTAAAGCCACTGTCAAAATCAAAAATACGGAGATAAATCCCTGCTTACGGAAGTTACGACTAATCTGTAAGAACGACGCATATACAGCCGGCTTCCATCGTTTGCTTCCTATACGGTAAATAAACTTTACCAGAATATGTACGACACGTAGCACAAAGAGTCCCATCGCTATAATAAAGAGTATGGAGTCCATAAAGATTAACGGATCCATCTTGGTTCCCTGCAAAGCATCCAACTGTATCGTATCAATTTTTTGATTAAAGTTACGAAGCAGATACAGGGACACAAGGAGCAACACGATATCCAGGAACCAACGTTCCCAAAGCATTTTTTTGTTTATATTTAGATCCGATTTTTGCTGTACAATCGATACTCTGGAATGAATCACAACCGGTATCAGGATAAATACGATACCAATCAGTGCCGCAACAAAACCATATAACAACATCCATGGAGTAAAATGATACATTTCCATCCCACTTCCTGAGAATGTCAGGAAATCTGTGGTTGATGCTGCCAGTTTACAAAGCCCAATGCCAAGCGGAACACCGAACAATAAGCTCAAGAGGCCGAGCAACAAGCCCTGTAATGCATAGGTTTTTACAATCTGGATTTTTTTGTATCCACGACTTTTGAGCATGGCTATCTCGCCCTTTTCAGATTCTACAATCTGTCCGGTCACCATGTAAATAAATGCAAGAACCAGTCCCAGCATCGGAATTTCCAATACCCACAAGGTAATATTTACCGTCTTTTTGTTCTCCAGATAAGAAACCAAAAGATCATTACAGCTTTCAAAGAATTTCTCATCCGCACTTTTAAACTCATTTAGATAGTATTGAATATTTTCTGCATTCTTATGATTGATGTCTCTGTAATCAAGCATCTCATAGAAGTTGTAATATACCAGCTCAGCCTCGTAATTTTGCAAAACATAATCCATGTCCGCTTCGTCTACAAATACATCAATTTTTGATTCATTTGGTCTCATATACCAAAACAAATCATTGTTATCCTTCTGATGAAAAATACCTGTTATATATAGCTTTAAAGGTTGGTCCTTACTGTCCTTCCAGTTTGTAAAAGTCAATGTCTCTCCAACCGTAACCTCATAATTATCCATGACACTTTCAGGAAGTATCGCAGCGATGCAATCGTCCGGGATTCCTTCTTTGTTTTGATAATCGACACCCGTTGCGATGTCAATATGCTCGAGAATATGTGGCATATAGGACACACTCAGATAATTGCCTTTGCTTCCGTAGCTTCCCTGACTACCCTCTTTTTTCATGGAGATTTTAACCTGTTCCGACAGAATATCTATATCTGACAAGTATTCATTCCATACGTCCCGATAACCATAGATTCCTCCCAAAACCTTTGAAACGGAATCATATTTTTGTGTCTTGTAACTTCCACTTCGCCCAATCACTGTTGGGTATTGATTTTCCTGCTGTGCCTGCTTTTCAAAGGTATCTAACAGCATCTTATCCAGAGATCCGCCTTTAAACATCGGCTGACACGCCACTGCTGCAACCAAAAACGTCAAGCCCAGAACCAGACAGATTGTCAGCCATTTTTTATTTTGAATTTTTCTTATTACAAAATGAAGCATCTTTCTACCCCTATTCTATCGCTTACTGTTGTTCATTTTCATTGACTTCCCGAATCAAAACATCGCCCGGCTTCACGCCATCCAGAATACAGCCGGTCTTGCTTCCCTCTGAAAAACTGGAGGTCATATTCTCAGATTCGAAAATCTGCACATTGACATATTGCTTTTCCAAATCACCATCCACCTTTCGATATACAAAGTAGCGCTCATCTGTCTTTCCCGCTTCTACCAATTCTGAATATACCATTTCCATCGGCAAAACAATCGTATCCTCTATGGCTGCAACCGGATAGGACACTTTAATTTTCCCACTCTTTTCATACAACAATTCATCGTCCGGCTGTACAAAGAATTTCACATTGGAACCAAGACTCTGCGTTACATAGCTTCGCTCGGAGATGGTTGTAAGAAATACTGCTGCCTCATTGGATTCCTGTCCACTGTTTCCAATAACGGTTCCCGTATAGACCTTGTCTTCGTTTCCGAGCTTCATCTTAACTGCCGTTCCAATTTTTAGATTGCTCTTGGCATACATACCTATTTTCTTTTTACTTTGCGTTTCGATATAAAACATTACTTTTCCGATTTCGATTTTCTTGCCCTCCGCAAGAGTCAGACAGGATATATATCCATCCTCCTGCGCATAGATGGTGCAATTTCCGCTTCCATCATTGTTACAGCTTGCTGTATTGTATGCCTTTTGTTGTTCTGCAAGCTGCTGTTCATATGACTTCGTCTGCAACTGAAAGTCAATTTCCTCCATCTGAATCATCAAATCAAGAATGGATACCTGATAAGGATTCATCTTGGTTTCCTCTTCCTTCGGTGCGTCGGAACCGGTTGCTGTTTCTTCCTGCGTTTCTCCCTGCGTTTTTTCCTGCGTTTCTTCCTGCGTTTTTTCCTGCGTTTTTTCCTGCTTTACACACTCAGCCCTTTGCACTTGTAAGTCAGAAAGCCTTGTCTCATGCTCCTGCTTTTGCACCTCGTATCCATCCTTTAAAGATGTAATTCCATTTCGCATTTCCTGTAAGCGTGCACTTCCCTCGTTCGTTGCCACAACTGCGATTGGATCTCCTTTTTTGACTTCATCACGTTCTGAAACCAAAACGGAAGTTATCTGTCCTTCATATTCCGAAAAATAGGATTTCTTTGTGGTATCCGTAACGGAGCAATTATCTGTATAAGATGGAGAACTAAAATCTTGCGCCTGCACTGTCACTTCTTCATAGTTGTCCGGAATAACCGCCTCAGAGGAATAGTACACTTTTTCTCCCAGTTCAAGTCCGCTTAGTACCTCTGCACGAATCGAATCCCTTTCACCGATTTCAATATATCGTTGTTCTCTTGTTTGGTCCTTTTTCACATAAACAAAGCTACCATTGTCATCCTCGTAAATCGAATCACACCCAACCGTCAGCACTTCCTCGACCCGATTCTTTATCAGATAAACCGGAAGTACGGTTCCCATCTGTAAATTCTGTTTTTTCTCAAACTGCAGACGCAATTTCGGAAACAGGGATCTGTTTTCTGCGGCCGCACATTCCTGTGCTGTATACGGGATTTCCTGAAGGGTATATTTTTTTCCATCCATGATGCTGTAACACTTGTCATAATTATCAAAGATTTTCTTTTCTATGGTAACATCATTCATCTCCACATACAGGTCGTCATAATCCGAAATCACAACCACATTTTCCCCGGAAGAAACCTGACTGTTATTTGATACATCCTTCGCGTAGCTGACATATCCACTATGACGCGCGGTAAGTGTGCCATCTGCAATCTCATCATTAAAGATCGTAATCTGTTTTTCCATGTCTGAACATTGATGAGAGTACATCAACTCGTCATAACGGTGATTCTCCTGTTCTGTCTGTATTTCTATCTTTGTTGCCTCTGCTGCCTCTGTCTCGCCAAGTTCTTCTTCTCCTTTTAATCGATATTGAAGCATTTGTTGATTTAACTCATATTTTTGATTTTGCAATTCATGGTCTTCCTTAAGTCTTGCAAGCGAAGCTGCCAAATTGCTTTTTTGCTCATTGAGACTGTCTATATCTGCAACTGCAAGTACGCTTCCTTCCTCTACATAATCACCCACATCCACCATTACCTTTGAGATATTGATAGAAGCCGTCCAAAAATGTGCATACGAGGTTGGAACCACTGTGGCAAATTCCACCTTCATCGTTCCCACATCTCCATAGGAAACGGCGCGATAGCTTTCTGTGCTTGCGACCGGTTCCATCAATTCCGGAGCCGCAAGTTTTTCCTTTCCACAGCCCTGCAAACATGTCATCATCAAAGCAAGACCAACTGCCAGATATGATTTTGATTTATTCGGTTTTTTCATCGTTGTCTTCCTTTCCGCCTAATATACGACCAAGTCGCCTTCTTTGATTCCTGACTCAATCACGGTATATCCGTCCACCGTACTACCGATTGTTACTTCCACACCATGTCGAAATCCATCTTTATCCATTACATACACATAGGTTTTATCATTGGAACGAAGGACTGCACTTTCCGGTACATATAACACATTCTTTAACACGGGTTTTTTTACAGTCAGATTCAAAAAATCTGAATTTGGACGGTTCGCAACATCCTGAAGTTCAAACGTTAATTTTCTCTTTTTTCCGGCATCTGTGTCACTGGCAAGCTCTTCTATCTCTGTCAATACCACCTCATAATCCGCTACTCCATATGTGGCAGTAAATTTCTGTCCGATTTCAAATGCGTAATCATCACTTGTCTCCACGTGATATTCATTGCTTCCATAACTTACCTTTACCAAAAGCTCTTTGGCATTTACATATCCGTAATTAAGCGATGTGGATACAATACTGACAATCCCAGTCCCCTCTGCTTTGATACTATATGTATCCAGCTTTGCATTTAGTTCCTGTAGATACATCTGTACAATCTGTTGATCCTGCTGCACATTTTTGATGCTTTCCTCATATTGTTCCATTCCTTGTATCTCGCCCAATTTTTTGTAATGTTCAATCAATAATTGATTTTCTTCATAGCGAGTTTGATAGGAACGTTTCTCCTCTTCGATTTCCTCTGCTTCAAAATCAATCAAAACATCCCCTGCCTGCACCGTATCTCCTTCTTTTACATACACCTGATGAATCTTCATTTCATCCTGCTGTGCAAAATAGGATTTGTTTTCAAAATCATCTGTCATCAGCTTCAGGCAAAGCTCCGGTTCGATATCTCCATATACCGCCGGTGTTGTCTCATATGTAATTTTTTCATATTGCGGAATTGTGATTGCCACTAAATCCTGCTGTTTTTGCTTTGCGCATCCTGTAATAAGACAGCATGCCAAGGCAAGCGTATATATCCATGTTTTCTTCATTCTAAAACCTACCTTACCATTTTTTTGAGAGTATAACATGCAAATGTATCAAAGTTGTTTCCAAAACTTATATTTATTCTAAAATCACACATGTACATTATGAGATTGTTACAGAATAAAAATAAGAGTCTTGTCAGACTCTTATTTTTGCAATGAATCTTTGTTCATTGTATTCAATGGATAATTTGTAGCCATGAAGTAAGCAGATATTGTTGGCAATTGCAAGTCCCAGCCCGCTTCCTGACTTGTTGCTACGACTTTCATCGCCTTTCACAAATGGCTGCATCAATGCTTCGACCCCTTTGTTTGAGACTGACTCCTTTTCGCTACAAGTGTTTGTAATCTTGATTTCCTGATTGGAATCCGTAATCATGATCTCTCCTTGATCCGGTGTGAATTTGACTGCGTTTGCAACCAGATTTTCCAAGGCCTGCTGCATCCATACCGGATCCAACTTCAGATTGTGTGTACATTCCTGCTTCAGATACATCGTCTTATCCATGAAATGGATGGCTCTGCTATATCCTTCTTTGTCCGTCTTTATCGTTTCGATTTCATACTTACTTAATATCTGTTCCATCAAAGATCCGATATCCGTCTCTTTTAATGCAAGCTTTAATCCTGCATGCTCTGTCTTTGAAAGATTTAGGCTATTTTCGATAATGGTATTCATATAAGTCACATTTTCTAAAATCGCCTTTGCATAATAATCCTTCTTCTCTGTGTGCACGTTGTCTGACAGATTCTCTGCCATCGCAGAAATCGCCATCAACGGACTCTTTAAGTCATGCGCCATGGAATCCGTAAGATTCTTACGGTATAGGTCGATTTCCTGCTGTGCCTGCACTTTCGCATATCGAAGCTTCGCCATGATATACGCGACAAACAGACAGCCAATCAAAATACCTGCATACGCATACCAAAGCATATTTCCATATTGCCCCCAGAAATGATAGACACCGGCTGTCACCATATCGTAGTGTTTTGCCTGCGCCGGCCATTCCATAAGAACGGAATCCATGCACGTATCATCCAGAGTTGTATTCATCAATGCTTCGTCATCAAACGGTCCATAGCTGATGCAATAACCGTTTTGCTCCTTCCACATCTTCGCGGCATTCGTGTATTTTTTTGCATCACTGTCTTCCTTTGTTCCACCCACCTGCAAGATACACCAATAGCCATCGTCTACCGGTCCGTCAAAACTGATTGCCTGATATCCCTGTCTTGTTCCACTGTTTACAATCTGTGTCCCGGGAGAATCTGCCAGTCGATTATCATCCTTATCATAGTATGCGATATAAAGCTCTCCCGGTATGAATGATGTATCATTCACATATCCGCTCACAGGAAAAACCTCTACACTTGTATTTGGGTATCGATTCTTTGCATTTCCCGATTCGATGACCTGCTTCGACCAGACACCATAATCCTCTATATCACTATCCAGATATCGGATATCGCCGTTATTTCCTCTTTGTGCAACCATAATCGAAACTCCCAAGCCGGAATCACAGACAATAGAGATATTTGGATTCTGATAATCCTCGTAATGGATAAATTCTGTGACGTCATACATGGCTGCACTAAAATCATAATAATCACAATTATTTCCTTCCAGCATGGCGAATCTCACTGCATTTGCAAACAGCTTCTGTTTCACATCCCCATACAGATATTCATCATTGTTCAATCTATGTATTGCAATCTCCGTCGCGGAGGTGAGATTGTTTTTCCAGATGGTATATTCCTTGGTTGCTGCCAGGACCCCATTTTTATACAAGGCAAAGGTTCCGATTGCACTCATCGCAAAAGCAAAAATCATAACCCATATAAATCTCTTCGCAAAAATGCGTCCAAAGGTCTGCTTCTGATGTAAGATACGATATTGCATGCGACGTCTCTTTCGCATATTTTTTTCATACTTCTTCTTTTTTCTCTGATTTTTTCGCTGTTTTTTTGCCTCAAAATCAGGCAGTAATGTCATCTTCATCCCTTTATTCCCCCTGGATCTTATATCCCTGTTTCATCACCGTTTTGATATTTTTTCCTTCCTCACCTAATTGCTTGCGCAATTTCTTGATATGATTATCTATCACTCGCTCATTTCCATCAAAATCATATCCCCAGACATGCGAAATCAAAGTATCACGCAAAACAATCTGTCCCTTTTTCTCCATCAATTCACGCAATATCAAAAACTCCTTTGGTGCAAGATTGATGCAGGTTGCTCCAACATGTACTTCATAGGTAAGTGGGTTGAGGCGGATGTTGCCACATACAAGCTCCTGATGCCTGTTCATGCCCTTTGCACGCTTTAACATGGCCTGCACCTTTGCATACAATTGTGCAACCGAAAACGGCTTTACAATATAATCATCACAGCCATTTTCGTAGCCGAACAACACATCCTCTTCTCGTCCTCTCGCAGTCAGAAAGATGATGGGAACGATATCCTCTTTTCGAATCTCTCTGCAAATTTCAAATCCATTTATCCCCGGCAGCATCACATCGAGCAAAATCAAATCGTAATGATTCTCATAGATGGCTTCTAAGCCTTTGTTTCCATCCTCTGCAGTATCAAGCTGCATACTGCCATTTGATTTGTCCTCAAAATAATCGGCAACCGCCTCCCGGATATGATTATCATCTTCCACAAGTAAAATGCGATACATCCTTTCCCTCCTCTCTTCCCAAATAATATCTCACAAATCTATCGTTCATATATCCTTGCAACAAAAGAACACACATCTATCTATTTTTTACAGATAAGCTGTGTGTTCTTTCAAATCATATTATATTTTTTGTTTGAGATTGTAATAGGTGAATGTTGCGGTTGCACACAAATTCTCCCTGTCATCTCGAATCTCGGCATTGCAAACCGTTATGGACGCTCCATGACGAACCACGTTTGCTTCGCAATATACATGTTCGCAATCCTTGACCACCTGCAGATAATGCATATCTGAATCTACGGTTGTGACGTAGGTTCCGTATGACACAGCTGCAACACCTGCAATGGTGTCTGCAAGTGTATAGATACATCCGCCATGCATACCACCATACGGATTGGTAAGCTCCGGTTTCAAAGCCATACGGCCCCTTGCATATCCCTGTTTACTTTCCAGCAATTCAATGCCTGTATAATTTGCAAATGGAATCTCTTCCATGATTTTCTTTTGTTCATTCATAGCTCTTCTTACATACCAACCTGCTCTTTCCTATTCTATGCCCATTATACCCAATTTTCAAATTGAATGCCACCATTTATTCTCTGTCATATGAGACATCCCTCAGAATCGATCTGCTGCTCAGGAAAGTAAGCACAAAATACAATCCATATATAATTAATATAATACATGCACTGATAATGATTGCCATTTTCAGTCCGGTTCTTCCGAAGGCCTCCAGTATGAACATACCGGTCTGGATACCAAAGATGGAATGAACGACAGCGAGTAACAGTGGCAACAGGAAGAAAATCAAGCTTTGCATAAACAACGATTTCGTAATCATGTGTTCCTCTACTCCGAGTTTTCGCAAAATCATATATTTTGATTTATTATCGGTTGCTCCGGAAAGCTCCTTGAGTGACAGGATTGCTGCTGCCGATATCAAAAATACCATTCCCAGATAAAGTCCGATAAATACGAAGAGTGTTGATAATCCAACTGTATTTTTTCTCAATTCATTTCTTGTTATTACCGATATCCACGGATCGATATTCTCCATGAATGCATCACTGCGAAGATACGCATCAATTTTGTCCAGATTTTCTTTGGATGCATCCTTATAATTGGCAATCAGATATGGAAGGATGAAATAATCATCCTGTCTGGTTCTTACGTATGCATCGATGGCTTGATCCGGCAAAACCATAATACCGATATTGCTTGCACCGTCTGACATCTGAATCGCTGTATGCACACACGCATCAAACCGGCTTGTATATGTCCGGTTATCAATCTTCACTTCCCAGTTTTGTGCAATCCTGTCATTGAAATATCGCTCAGCGTAAGAACTGTTACAGGTCATGGCATACTGATCCTCATCCAGGTCAAAGCCGGGTTTTCCATACAGCTTCTGCAAATGATTATAATCTGACAGAGACATGATAGGCAGACTTCCGAAATCAGTTTCCATATCAAACTGATACAATCTGATTTCTACCTGTTCGCCCAATAAATCCATATCAAATCCCAGCTTTTTCAGGTATTCAGCAGCAGTCTGTGATTCTTTGGCATCGGTCTGCGCATCTATATAGTAGGATATTTCTATGTCTGCCTGCGCATTCTCACGAAACATGGTATTCGCACTTTCCTTGACAGACTGTGAACAGGACAGTCCGCAGATTGTGAAAAACAGCATGATACAGATTACGCTTCCAGACAAAACATTGGAATTGACCTTATCCTCAAATTCCCGCATACTGAAGCAATTCAGATTCCTGTAATAAAACCGTTTGTTCTTTTTTACCCAGAACAGCAGACTCCCGGCAATCGACCAGAATACCAGTATGGTTCCGATAATTCCCTTTGCAATCTCTATCCCTAGATTGGCAAACGATTGGATACTTCTTACCCCTCCTGTCACATTGTAATACGCGCTCCCGAGAATCACACATGCAACCAGAAATACAACGGCACACAACACCGGATTTCTTGCATAATTCTTCTGATTACGCTTACCGGCATTTATCAACTGAATCAATCTTGCCTTTCCCACTACGAACACATTGAATACAATTACAACCAGATAGATGACAACAAAATAAATCATGGTTTTTGCAATCGCCGATGTACTGACCGTAAAATGGAAAGCGGTCAGATCTGCCTCAAACATATTGGCAATTACGATACTCATTCCCTGCGATACAAAGACTCCAAACAAAAGTCCTATTGCCAGAGATATCACACCAATCATAATGGTTTCAAATACTAAGATGGTTGCAATCCTGCGCTTCGTCATACCGAGCAGCATATAAATTGCAAATTCCTTCTTTCGCCGTTTCATCAAAAAACCGGAAGCATATACAATCAAAAATCCCAATACACCTGCCACAAACACACTCACAACGGATAATGAATCAATCATCACCTGTACAATATCCATCGTACTCTCATCCAATGTCAGCATGGCCTTCTGACTGTCCAGTGAATTAAACACATAGAAAATGGTTACACCCAGCACCAAAGTCGCAAAATATACCATATAATCCTTCAACGACTTTTTAAGGTTGCGCATGGAAAGTTTAAAGAGCGTCATTCAAATCGCCTCCTAACATTGTCACAACTTCAATGATACGGTCAAAGAACTGTTTGCGGCTATCCTCGCCCTTGCGAAGCTCTGAGAAAAGCTTTCCATCTTTGATGAAAATAACACGGGATGCATAGCTTGCAGAAAATGCATCATGTGTAACCATCAAGATCGTTGCAGTCAGTTCCTGATTGAGCATACGCATACTCTGTAAAAGCTGCTTGGAGGACTTGGAGTCAAGGGCTCCGGTCGGCTCATCCGCAAGCACCAGACTTGGATTTGTAATCAAAGCACGTGCAGCTGCCACTCTCTGCTTTTGACCGCCGCTCATCTGATATGGGTATTTCTTCAATACATCTGTAATCTCCAGTTTCTGTGCCATGTCCATAATCATTGCATCCATCTTCGCAACCGGAATCTGCTGAATCGAAAGAGCCAGTGCAATATTCTCATATGCAGTTAATGTATCCAGCAAATTAAAATCCTGAAAGATAAACCCGAGCTTATCCCGTCGAAATTTGTTGAGTCTGTTACCCTTCATCCCCGTGATATCCATCCCCTCCATCAGGATGTGTCCGGCTGTCACACGGTCAATCGTCGAGATACAATTGAGCAACGTCGTCTTTCCGGACCCACTCGCACCCATAATCGCCACAAATTCGCCCTTTTCTACGTCAAAGGAAATATGGTCAATCGCCTTTGTGAGATTCGTTTTGTTTCCATAGTATTTTTCAATGTCTTGAATCTGTAAAATATAATCCATTTCATACTCCTTCTTTCTGTTTCCAGATGTTTTCGATGTATGTAGTGTACTAAAATCCCTTTTCCTCTGCCATTTCTTTATATGACAAAAACCTTACGATTTCGTAAGGTTTTATGCTTCCATCTTGTAATAATTATTTTTTCCAAAAGAAATACGTACCTGTGTATATGCACCATATTCAGATACAATCTCTATTTTATGTCCGAGTTTGTGACACAGTTTCTGACAGATATATAATCCCATACCGGTAGACGCTGCCGTTAAATGACCATTTTCTCCGGTGAATGATTTATCAAACACTCGGTCAAGATCCTTCTTCATAATACCAATTCCGTTATCCCTGATACAAAGTGTGATGACATCCTTTGTGTCCTCAACCGAAAATGTAATGCAAGGTGTTTCAGAATTTTTCTGACCCGGAATGGTCAGATATTTTATCGCATTGTTCACAATCTGACCGATGATAAACTCCAACCATTTAGAATCCGTAATTACCGCATAGTCCACATTTTCCTTTTGAATACGGATATGATTTCCAAGCAACAGGCTGCGCTGTGCTTTGATCGTTCGGTTGATGATTTCTTCCAGTTTGCAACCTCGTAATATATAATCCTTATGTGGGATATCCGCTCTGGAATAAAACAATATCTGTTCCACATACTGTGTAAGCTTATCGAGTTCCTTTTTTTGCGCCGGTAAATCATCTGAAGCATTGTAATTCATTAACTGCAATGCAGATAAAGGTACCTTGACCTGATGTACCCAAAGCTCGAGATATTCCCGGAATTCGCGCACGGATTTCTCCAGCAGATTGATTCGTTCTTTCATGGATTTGTCTGTTTCATACAATATCTCACACAGAATCTCCCCCTCTGCAAACCCCGGCGCCTCCAGCAACTCTGCAATCAGATATTTCTCATCCAACTGGTCTAACACCTGCAGAGCATGCCCGTAAAAATTTCTTCTTTGAAGATAATCCGGAACGAGTCTTACGATTTCCCCGACAATCAGTAACCCTGCAAAGGCATGCAGATACTGTCTGTCCACCTTAAAGGCATATCCCATCAAATAGGTTGCAAGCACCAAAAAAATGGTAATGGCAATTGATATTTTCTTGTTCCACAGATACGTTGAAACCTTCATTGCAATATATATCCCTGTCCTCTTTTTGTCTGAATGCAATCCGTCATTCCATAGTTTTCCAATTTTTTGCGCACACGATTGATATTCACGGTCAATGTATTGTCATCCACAAACTCATCCGAATCCCACAGATAATCCATAAGTTCTTCCCTTGATACAATCCTGCCCCGGTTGCGAATCAGATAAGCCAGAATCCCCAATTCATTTTTGGTAAGCGACACCGATACATCCTGAATCCGCATCTCGCTTTTAGAAGGGTCGAGTTCTAGTTGCTGATAGTGAAGCCTCTCATCATGAGATGCCAGACAGCGCTTTAACACAGCCTCCACATGCAGCAAAAGAATAGATGGATTGTATGGCTTTGTCACGAAATCATCCGCTCCAAAGCTCATGCACAAGAGTTCATCCATATCTGTATTCTGACTGGTCACCATAATGACCGGTTTTGTACTTGCATTTCGAAACTGCCGCAAAACACTCCTGCCATCCACGCCGGGCAGATTGATATCGAGCAATATCAAATCTGCATCCGATTGTTTCATAGAAGCTTCCGGATTGGAAAAATCTTCCAGATACTGCGCTTTGTAATTGTTTCTCTCCAGAAGTGTCTGTAATTCTCTCGCTAATACCAGATCATCTTCTACGATTAAGATTGAGTTCATGTTTCTTCTCCCAATGCTTCCATAAATGGTCGAAAGGCGGAAGGAAGTGCATAGATTTGCTCCAGTTCTTCCCGGCTCGCCCACTCATAATCCTCTAACCGATTGTAACACGACAGATAATAAGCTGTCATTCTCCACTCAACATGACTAAATATATGTGTATACTCCTGTTGCATTTCCAGTTGGCGAACCTCCACTCCTGACTCCTCCAGATGTTTCATCGCCTTTTTCACTGTCATCTTCTCGTCGATATTCGGGAATTGCCACATCGATGCAAGCAAACCTTTATCCTCTCGCTTGCAAATGGCATATCGGTCTTCACATCGAAGCACAAACACCGTTTTATCAACTATCATTCGCGCCTTCTTTTCTTTGCGAACCGGATAGTCCTTCCAACTTCCTTTTTTACATACCTCACAAAATCCTGCAAGCGGACACTGCTCGCACTTCGGTGCTCCATTTGGTACGCAAACGGTTGCGCCAAGCTCCATCAAAGCCTGCGTCGCCTTTCCCGGATGCTCCTTTGGATAGGCTTGTGTCAATTTTTGTGTCACCATACGTTTTGTGGATTGCCGGTCAATATTGGATGCATCCGCAAATAAGCGACTATACACGCGCAAAACATTTCCATCCACTGCCGGTGTACAAAGATCAAAACAAATCGAGCCAATGGCGCCTGCTGTATAATCTCCGATTCCTGACAATGCATGAAGGTCCTCATAGTTCTGTGGAAATTCCCCCTGATACTTTTCGCATATGGTTCTGGCTGCTTTTTGCATATTTCGAACCCGGTTATAATATCCAAGTCCTTCCCAAAGCTTAAGCAAGGTATCCTCTTCGGCATCGGCAAGGGATTGCACAGTTGGCAATGCATCCAGAAAACGCTTGTAATATCCCTTTACCGCTTCCACTCTGGTTTGCTGAAGCATGATTTCTGAGAGCCAGACATGATATGGGTCCTTATTTTCCCTCCACGGCAATACCCTGGCATGACATTCATACCAGGGTATTAAATGCGTGAAACATTTTTTTAATCGTTTGATATCTTCCATGTTTCTAAAAATCCAATTTTATAAAGCTATCTTCATCACGACTGGACAGCCTTCTTGCTTCCATCGTGCGGATTGCAAGCTCAATTTGTTCTATCATCGAATCCGTGATATTGGTCTTTTCTCCATAATTTAAGTAATTGAGAATCGTCAACATCTCTGATTCGCTATCTGTAAAATAACCGGTTCCTTCCTGTTGCATATCGCCAACATTCTTTACAAGCTCCAACATCTTGTTTGGAAGTGTCCGATAATCCCAGTGTTTTGGTTCCATATTTCCTAACATCTTACCTTACTCCTTACCATTCCAGCAATACGTACAAAGCTTATCCGGTTCGATACCAACTGCCTCAAGCATGTCATCCAGGCGGTGGAACCGAAGGGATGTAAATTTCAGCTTCTCACCAATCTTTTTTACCATGATTTCATACTTCTCTGAATCAGGGTCGGTATATTGCTGTAATACCTCTTCGCTGACATTGTCACCTTCTAATTCTTTGATGACATTTCTGGTAATCAATTCCATCTCTGAGTTGGAACGTGAGAAGTTCAGGTATTTACATCCATATACAAGTGGCGGACATGCCGGGCGAATGTGCACTTCCTTTGCACCACTTTCAAACAAGTACTCTGTGGTCTCACGAAGCTGTGTACCTCTTACGATAGAGTCATCAATCAACAGCATGCTCTTTCCTTCAATCAATTCCTTAACCGGAAGCAGCTTCATCTTGGCAATCAGATTACGCTTGCTCTGGATGGTCGGCATAAAGGAACGAGGCCATGTCGGTGTATACTTGATAAACGGACGCGAAAATGGAATGCCTGATTCGTTTGCATATCCAACTGCGTGCGCGGTTCCGGAATCCGGAACACCTGCCACGATATCCGGCTTTACATTGTCTCTTCTGGCAAGAAGCTGTCCACAACGATAACGCATCTCCTCGACATTGACGCCTTCATATGTCGAAGACGGATAGCCATAATAAATCCAAAGGAAGGTACAAATCTTCATATTTTTTCCCGGAAGTACCAATGTCTTCATTGCATCCGGTGTCAATACCGCGATTTCCCCCGGACCAAGCTCTCTGTGTGTTGTATAACCCAGATTGAGATACGAGAAGCTTTCAAATGCCGCACAAAATGCGCCATCCTTTTTTCCGACGATAATCGGCGTTCTTCCCATCTTATCTCTGGCAATATAGATTCCCTTTGGAGTCAGAATCATCATGGACATGGATCCATCTATGATTTCCTGCGCATAGCGGATACCATCGATAAAATTCTCTTTTTGATCGATAATCGCTGCCACCAACTCTGTCGCATTGATTTCGCCATTGCTCATTTCAAAGAAATGGGTCTGTCCCTTTAATATCTCATCTACAATCTCATTTGCATTGTTGATTTTACCAACCGTCGTGATGGCAAATGTACCATGATGAGAGCGCACTAAAATTGGCTGTGCCTCATAATCGGAAATACATCCAATTCCGTACTTTCCACGCATATGATTTGCTTCTTTTTCGAACTTCGTCCGAAATGGAGCATTCTCAATCTTATGAATTGATTTTTCAAATCCATCTTCGTCACTGTATACTGCCATACCTGCTCGTCTTGTACCAAGATGGGAATGATAATCTACTCCGAAGAACAAATCGAACACACAATCCTCTTTGGATGCAACTCCAAAAAATCCGCCCATGTCTATACCTCTTACCCACTTTCGTGGTCTTTCCTAAATGATTCGTAATTTATAACCATTTCACATTATAACAATAATGAAATCGATTTCAAACACTTTTTTGCATATTTTGAATTTATATTGGAAATGCTAAGTATGAAATGGAGGTAGATTATGAAGATTTTAAACGCTGTTTGTCTGACAATAGCCATTATCGGCGCAATAAACTGGGGCTTAATCGGATTCTTCGATTTCAATCTGGTGTCCGGACTGTTTGGTGACGCATCAGCATTTACACGTGTCATCTATGCCCTTGTTGGTCTGTCAGGTATCTACACAATCAGTCTTTACGGTCGCGCTTGTACCGAGGACTAAAAAACAGGCAGCCGTTACTTCCACGTAGCGACTGCCTGCTTTCTTATGAATCTGATTTGGAACTTTGCAATCTCTCAAATATCTTATCGTAGCTTCCATTTCCATAGGTCATGGAACGATTGACACGACTGATGGTTGCTGTACTGGCGCCAGTCTTTGCTGCCACCTCTGCATACGTACTTCCTGCACGAAGCATCTTTGCAACTGCAAACCTCTGTGCTATGGACTGTACCTCCTTGACCGTACAAACATCCTCAAAAAATTCCATATATTCCTGTACATTCTGTAATGTCAAAACTGCCTCAAACAATTCCTCCACACAGGTTGTATGTATTGATTTTTCCATGAACGGCTCCTACTGTTTGTTCTCCTTGTGCACCCATACTGCAACTGCATCGCGATTTACATAGAAATCACCAAATCCATACTCATCAATCTTGATGTTGTATTTTGCATTGCCCATCACATCTACAAAATGGCATCCTGCAAATTTCTTTCCGATGTACATATGCTTGGTTCCACCCGTACCATCCGAAATCACAACCGCAAGACCGGAATCCTTGTGCTCCTCATCACCTTCTCTGGTCCATCCAATACAATTTGGATCATCGAAATAATCATGCTGAGGACCGTATGCATGCATTCTACGAAGCTTCATCAGCTTGTCAATTTCTTTCTTCTTTGACTTTACCTTCGCTGTTGGAATACCCTTGTAGTCACCATAGAAGATACATGGATATCCTTCCTGACGAAGCAGGATAATCGCATATGCCATAGGCTTGAACCAATCCTGTACCCACGATTCAAGCGCCTGTCCCGGCTGGCTGTCATGATTGTCTACAAAAGTAACTGCCTTCGTCGGATTGACCTTCATCAATGTTCCGTCCAGAATGGTACGAAGGTCGTAATTTCCATGCGCGTTAGAACAGTTGTGGAAGTTGAAATGCAGTGGCACGTCAAAGAGGCTCACCTCTCCCTCATTTGCTGAGATATAGTCCTGAAGAACATTTACATCCCAATGCCAATATTCTCCAACTGCAAACAATTTCTTCTCCTCGCCTTCCTTCAGACGACTGTTTACATCTGCCTGCATGGCGCGCATAAAGTCTTTATAGAAATATTTATTGATATGTTTTACTGCATCCAAACGGTATCCATCCAAATCTGCGATTTCTGTATACCACTTGCCCCAACGAAGCAACTCTTCACGCACTTCCTGATTGTCGAAATCAATATCTGCACCCATCAGGTAATCATAGTTGCCTAATTCTTTGTCTACACTGCTATCCCAATCCTTACCTTTGAACCGGAAAATAGAAGCAGTTGCACGGTCCTGATCCCAATCAATGCCGTCAAAATGATTCCAATTCCATGTGAAGTCCGAATATTTTCCTTTTCTTCCCGGAAATGTAAACTTTGTCCATGCGCCGATCGTCTTGCTGTCTCCAATCATCTGATTACGGCTGTTTGCATTGAACTGCTGTGCAGTCACTTCCTCAACCTCATCTGCACCGATTTTATGATTCAACACGATATCTGCGTATACACCGATATTCTTCGCATGTAAGGCCTTAATTGCAGCAAGATACTCGTTCTTCGTACCGTACTTTGTTGCTACAGACCCCTTCTGTTTAAATTCACCCAGATCATATAAGTCATATACGGCATATCCTACATCTTCGATTCCATTTGCACCCTTATATGCCGGTGGAAGCCAGACAGCTGTGATGCCCAGGGTTTTCAATTTGGCTGCATCTTCTTTCAAGTTTCTCCACAAAGCAGCGTCTGCCGGAAGATCCCACTGGAAATACTGCATGATTGTTCCGTTTAAGCTCATGTTTCTACCTCCGCCTTTTTTATTTTGCGTAACAACATTATAAGAATTATAGCAAAAATATAAACTGACGTAAAGCAAAACCATAGAATTTCTTGTCAATCTATTCCAAGCAGGTTCACCTGATACATGCTCCCTACAAGCTCGATAAATTCGTCCTGATACTCTATATCCATATTGTCATTTCGTGCAGAACGTGCCAGTTTCAGTACCATATCGATATCTGCCTTTCCGCAATATGCACTCTCTTTCAGAATCATGCCGAATGCTGCGACAGCTGCTGCCCATCTGAGATTGTCAGACCCCTCTTTATTGTAACATGTGTTACTGCATGGATAACTTTCCAGCTTACTCTTATCTCCATCCGGTTCCTTGTAACGAATGTTTACTGTAAATAATTCGTCTGCAAAGGAAGTTTTGTTTTCCACTTCTTCCTGCTTTTTATTTCCATCATACTTAAACTGTATTTCCGGAATCTCCATATCTGAATCAACAGGGATAATCTCATACAATGCAGTTACACTGTGACCTGCACCCATCTCTCCGCCATCCTTGGTGTCATCTGCAAAATCCTGCGCATCCATCACACGATTTTCATAACCAATCAAACGATATCCCTTTACCTGCTCCGGATTAAATTCCACCTGAAGCTTAACATCCTTTGCTACCACAGTCATATTGGCTCCCATCTCATCTACCAATGCTTTCTTTGCCTCAAAGATGGAATCAATATATGCATAGTTTCCATTTCCCTTATCTGCCAGAGTTTCCAGCTTGTTGTCCTTGTAATTGCCATATCCTACCCCCAGCACGCTTAAAAA
>JBJENA010000018.1:0-1515 GCA_051879955.1 Wujia sp. | reverse complement strand
CCGCAAATATTATCTGCCACGATCCTGCCTTGCTTGTTTGCAGGACCTGCTAAAGAAATAACCGCATTATTTCCCGTAACTGTATGCTTTACTTGTACTGCATCTCCTACCGCATAAATATCCGGCACGGATGTTTCCATTTTATCATTTACAACAATCGCTCCCTTAATACCAAGCTCAAGACCAATCTTTTTTGCAAGTGTAGTTTCCGGGCTGACACCGATTGCCATCAGAACCATATCCGCAGGGATAGGCTCATCATCTTTTAGAAGAACCTGTAAATCTTCCTTCTCATCAAATCCAATTACATCACCACCAAGCTTTAGACTTATTCCTTTACAGCGTAGCTTGTTATGTACAAGAGTTGCCATATCATAGTCTAGGGTGTTCATAAGCTGTTTCGGTCGTTGTACTATTGTCACCTTAACACCAAGGTCACATAAATTTTCCGCAACCTCAAGTCCGATAAATCCACCACCGACCATAACTGCCGTTTTTGGTTTCTTCTCTTCTACAAAGCTTCGTATTTTCAATGTATCTTCTACTGTTCGTAACGTAAAAATCTTCTCATTTTCTATTCCAGGAAGATTCGGCATTACCGGTCTTGCTCCCGGTGATAAAATCAATTTATCATAAGATTCCTCATATACTTTTCCGGTATCCAGATTATGAACGGTAACCGTTTTCTTTTCAGCATTGATGTCTGTCACTTCATGATGAACCTTCATATCTATGCGAAATCTTTTTCCTATGCTTTCCGGTGTTTGAAGTGTCAGTTCTTCTTTATCCTCAATCACACCGCCAATATAATAAGGCAGTCCACAATTTGCATATGAAATGTATCCAGAGCGTTCAAAAACGGTAATCTGTGCATGTTCATCTAATCTTCTAAGTCTGGTTGCTGCTGTTGCACCACCTGCGACTCCACCCACAATTACAACCTTCATCCTTTCACAACCTTTCCTCTGTAAGAACTAATACCTCCAATATTAGTAACATCCTGATATCCCATCTGTTTCAATGCAGATGTAGCACTACTGCTTCTTGCCCCACTTTGGCAATATACAAACAAAGGTGTATTTTTATCAGTTATTTTTGCAAGAACTTTCTCTATCTGTTGAAGAGGAATATTCTCACTATTCTCAATGTGTCCGGATTCATATTCTTCCTTTGTTCTAACATCTAACAACACTGCCTTTTCTGTTTTCAGAAATTCCTGGACTCCTGCATTGATATCTGCTTGTTTTAAAAATCCGAAAATACTCATTGTAACATCGCCTCCACTTCTGCCTTTGGTCTTGCACCGACAGCTTGTTTTACAACCTTTCCATCTTTAACGAGTACAATGGTTGGAATGCTCATCACTCCAAACGCCTGTGATAATTCACCCTCCTCATCCACATTTACTTTACCGACTTTTGCTTTTCCTTCGTACTCCTCTGCCAGCTGTTCAATAATTGGTCCCATCATCCGGCATGGTCCACACCAAGGTGCCCAAAAATCAATCAGTACCGG
>JBJENA010000017.1:0-1530 GCA_051879955.1 Wujia sp. | reverse complement strand
TTCGCAAAAAAGATGAGGATAACATATTTTATGTGATAATGGAATCGCATTAAAATCGAAAGGATGTGATTTCATGAATTATGCTGATACCGTCGAAAAGGTAATGTCACTACTTAAAGAAAAGAAGGTGTGTTCAAGCAGTAGAAAGTCGCATAGGGACTGTTATGAATCTCTTGGATCGTATCTCGACAAAAATAATACCGGGTATACGGTCAAAGCGCGTGATGAATGGTTTGCTGAGATTAAGAAAAGCCTTCCTTCACAGCGATGTGTCATATGGATCCGGTATGTATACCAGTTAGAGGAAATGGATTCTTCAGGAACAGTATCTGACCGCAGGCTATATCTAAATCAATCAATATACGATAAACTTCCGGTTTCATGGAAAGATGATCTTGATTTCTATCTTGAAGACTGTTGTAAACGTTATACAAAACGCACATTAGAATTAACACGTACCTATTGTTCCGCAGGGTTACTCATTTTTGATGAAATTGGAGTTGTCAATATATCAGATATCTCATACGAAGCGGTACTGATACTTGTAAACACAAAAATGTATCAATCAGATGAAACCAGAAACGTGATCCTTAATTACACGGCTCGGATGATACAGTTCTATGAAAAGATCGGGAAATGCACAAAGCCATACAGTCTTCTCTTTAACAGTCAGATTTATCCTCATATCGGGTTGATCGATGCGTTTTCTTCAGAGAATAAAGCAGCTTTACAGAAAACAGTAGCTGTAATTATGTCAGCCGCAGACTTTAAAGGAAAGATTGAGCCTTTTATCGAATGCCTGCAAGCCCATGGATATATCGGTACTACTTTGAAACTGGCAAAACATGCATTAACAGCTTTTTATCTGTTTCTGGATATACATGATCTTGGTTATCATCCGGATATCGTTTGGATATGGTTCTCTGAGGTGAAAAATACACTGGGAACTTCCTGGCTTCACTGGAGAAGAGTTCTGAGCTTTTGTAATGAATATCTTCTTAGCGGCGATATCCACCCGGACGGGAAATATAAATACAGTCCTACCATATATGATGAACTCCCTGAATGGTGTAAGGAAGCCGTCGCAGGCCTTTTAGAACAGAAAAAACGTGAATATCGCGAAAGCGGTACACTTAAATCGTATCGATGTTCCTGTGCAAGTTTTTGTCTGTTTTTGATCGATCATGGGTATGACAGTTTCAGACAGCTTTCTCCGGAGATAATCAAAGAATTCTCAATCCAGGATGAACATTCCACATTTAAAGGCCGTGCCACCCGCTTTGTAATCGTAAGAGCCTTCCTACGCTATCTTGATGAACATCGATATACAGAAAGACATGGTCTGGATCAATGCCTTATATCAGGAAGTGCACCCATAGATAAGATCATTGATGTTTTGTCCGATGAACAGATTCAGAGGATCCAGGAGTACCGGCTGACCCATAATGCCCCTGTAGAACTTCGCGACATTGCCATCGTTTTGCTTGGCCTGAAAACAGGACTGAGGGCCTATGATATCCTGGCACTCCG
>JBJENA010000016.1:0-5762 GCA_051879955.1 Wujia sp. | reverse complement strand
CTTTCTTTTCCAATATAGTTGTCAATATTTGTCGGATTTTTAGTCAATATTTGCATAATATTGTAATGTATTCTATCAACAAGACGCAAAAAGAGGACTCGCCTCACATTTTTGACGAATCCTCATACTTTTAGTTCATAAATATTCTATATTACCTATATTTCGCAAACATTTACTACTGCATATATTTCTCGTTAAAATCCTCAACCGGCATCGGCTTTGCATAATAGAAGCCTTGTGCCTTGTCGCAGCCACAGGATGATAAGAACTCTGCCTGTTCCTCGGTCTCGACGCCCTCTGCAATCATATCCAGACCGATTGCCTTTGTCATCTGTATTGTGTGCTCTACGATTTTCTTACCACGTTCACTGTCAATGAAATCCTTCAGGAAGAAACGGTCCATCTTCACCACATCAAACATCGTATCCTTCAGGGTATTGAGACTCGAATATCCACTTCCGAAGTCATCCATCAAAAGGACATAGCCCTGATTTTTTAATGCGTTGATTGCGTCTGCGGTCTGAACGTCATCCACTGTTTCTGTCAGCTCAATCTCGAGATACTTTTTTTCGATTCCATATTTGGCAATCAAGCTGTCTAATACCTCCAGGTAATTACCTGTTGTAAGATGCCTTCTTGACATATTCACGGATATCGGAACCAAATCGTATCCCTTATCCATCCACTCACGCAATACCTTGCACGCCTTTTCCCAGATATAGGTATCCATATTGACGATAAATCCATTTTGTTCAAAGCTTGGGATAAATTCATTTGGCGCAATCAATCCATATTTTGGACTATCCCACCGAACCAATGCTTCTGCTCCAATCAATTTCTTCGTACTGATACTGAACTTTGGTTGCAAATACATCACAAATTCACCTGCGTCTAAAGCTTCCTGCATATGGTCTTCGATAAACTTGCGTTTTTTTGCTTTTTGCTTCATGTCATCCCTAAAAAATGCGATATTCTTCAATGCATTTCCTTTGATGCTCTGTCTCGCAAATGCAGCTCCATCTCCATACTTTCGTAAATTTCCCTGTTTGTCCTTTACATAGTTTACACCAAAGTACAATGTATATGGGATGGATTTGTATCCGCTCAAAGCCTTTTCCAGCTTATGAATGAATGTAAGGATATCCTTCTCATCTTCATATGGCGTAAGTACCATAAATACATCCGCAGTCAAACGTACAGCCAACTGGTCTTCTCTGCATACAATCGCCAGTGTGTGGATGATATAATTTAGAATCTCATCTCCCACAGCTTCTCCATATTGCTCATTAATTACCTTGAATTTTGCAATATCAAACTGAATCAAAGCAAATTCCTTGTCCGGATACTGCTGCATCAGCTGACTTGCCCCGCTCAACAAAAATGCAGGTGTCTTATCGTTGGTGATTTTCTGCGCCAACTCCAGACGGTATCTTTCTTCCGCTGTAGTCTGCGAAATCTCCACCACCATGCGAACTGTTTTATGATTCTCATCCTGTTTCATCCGGCAACAAAAATGATAAGAGATATAGACATCTCCTACACTCTTAATGTGCATGTAAGCATGCAGTGGATTGAGCGATGGCGTCTCAAAATCATCCTCTGTACTACAGCTTTTTCGTATCATGTCAAAATAAGCAGCTGCATTGGCCGCATCTTTATCCTGCACCAATGGGATAAATGCATCCAGTCCTAACGTCTCAATTCCGTCCTTCGGCAATTTCTCACATCCATTACCGACTATTGACCATCCCTGAACACAATCCCAATAAAGCACACAGACACCTGAATCCGACAGCAGTACATCCAGCACATCCAACCCGATCTCTGAAATTTTTACGGTCTCTGTTTTTTCTCTCATGGCATCCCTCTTTTACAAAAAATGTCGTTTTTCCGATACATAAACATATGTAAATTTTACCATATCGACAAGATTTTTGCTACCAAAAACTATAATTTATCTATTTTAAAAAAATGTGCTTGCCAAACACAAAACTCATATCTTTTTTCATATTTTCCAAGTCTAATACATTCATAGACATATGTTTGGAACTTAGTAGTTCTTATTGTTCTGCTCTAATATCAGCAATGTTTGAACAGGACGTTCAAACAAGCCTCCACTGAGCCATGGATGGCGAATTGGAGGCGGTTGCGTAATATATCATTTTTGTATATACAGAACAATTAGAACTACTTAGTTTCAATACATCGGATATGAATATATTAGACTTAGAAAATATGGCTAGATAGTATATGTGTTTGGCAAGCACATTTCTTCACTTAAAGTAACCACGCAAGTACAAGTGGTATGGAAATGACGGAGCATACAGTTGTTATGAATACTCCGACACTTGCGAGCTTGACATTGCCTCCATACAGGGTTGTGAGCATGACACTCATGGAGGCTGCCGGCATGGCTGCAGTTCCCACTGCAACACCGATGAGCATCGGGTCCTGTGTAAACATGCGAACGATTACAGCAGTTAAAACCGGAAGACCGACTAATCGGATTGCGGAGATTGGATACAGACGAATCTCATTAAAGAGCTCCTTGACCGGAAGCTGCGCCAATGTGATACCAAGCACCAACATTGAAAGCGGTGTTGTCAGACCGCCTACACTGCTACAGGTATTCTCAATAAATTTTGGAAATTGGATTCCATTTGCATAGATAATGATTGCTAAAATAGAGGATACAATACCTGCATTGAGCATTTTCTTCGGTGAAAATCCTCCTTGATTTTCACTTCCCCGCGACAATAACCAGATACCATAGCTAAATGCGAGGATGTTAAATGGCAGATTAAAGATGGACATATAAAATACAGAGTCCGGTCCAAGAACCGCCTCCATGACCGGATAGCCCATGAAGCTGCAATTCGTAAAAATCAAGATAAATTGGTAAGTTCCCATATTTTTCTTTCGGACAAATAAAAGCTTGCAACACAGATATGCAATCAGCATAGAGCAAAGATAAAATACACATCCATACAACAGGTAATCCATCACATCTGCCAGATTTCCTTCTTTTCCAAATACAGAAGCAATAATCAGCAATGGCATAGACAGATTGACAACCATCCACGACAGCTTGTCAGAGGTTGTCTTATCCAAACATCCAAGCTTTGCAAGGGTGTATCCGATTGCCATTATGATAAATAATTCCAGCATTACATTTAATACAACTTCTACACTCATTTATCTATCCTCCATCTTCCACGCTGTCACCTGCGTAACCTTCCATCCATTTTCAGTCTCCTGCAACTGACCCTGATAGCCGGTTAGTGGTGCCACCTGCCAATCAAAATAGTCCCGATGCGGCATGGATAACCGGTCTAATATCGCCATAATGGTTCCTCCATGTGCAACAATGACTATCGTGTCTACTCCCTTTACCATCTGCAAAATCTTTTCAAACCCTATCATGGTTCGATGGATAAAATCCTCTTTTGCTTCTCCATTTGGAAATGCCAGAGTACCACCGGAATCGATAAAGGCCTGATAGCGTTCATCTGTCTGAAGCTCCTGATAATCCTTATACTCAAAATCACCAAATTCACATTCCCGAAGCTCATCCACAACCATAGCCTCCCTACCCGGAAACAGGGCTTTTGCTGTCTGCAGGGCTCGTAGCATCGGACTCACAAATAACCGGAGATTTTCATGAAGAAAATCTCCGGTTATGTTACAGATACAATTCTTACTTTCCTCCAACAAGGGTTCGTCGGTACTGCCAACATAACGATGCTCTTTATTTCCCTGCGTCTGACCATGTCGTATGAGTATGATTTGTTGTTTTTTCATTTTTTACTCCAGGCTCTTCAAAACTGCATTTGTATTGAATATCTTATAACTCTTTGGATTGTAATAACCCTCATGCCAGAGTACGACTTTTCCGTTGACATCCACAATTGGTCTTGCCAAACGGCTGAGTGTAGCTCCCAGTGGTGCAGATGCAAGTTCTTCTACCTTGTTGAACAGACCATCTCGATAGCTGTAAAGCTCAACATAGTCTGTTCGATTTTCTTCTCTCGCAAGAACAATACGGTCTGTTCCCAAAAAGCTTGCTCCAAGCTGTGATTTTGGCTCCCAGAGTGCACGACCACCCTGACACAGCATCACACTCTTATTCGTATCATAGAGATAATATATACTATCATATGCGCCCTGGAAGGTTGCATAGAGAATTCTTGGTTCCGATGGAGCTGTAATCGCCACATCAAACAGTCTCTGACTCTTTGACTGCTCGCGTTCAATCAAGGTTGTAAATTCTGTATTGTAGATATAATCCTGTCCTAACACTGTCATATTATCTGCATTGAGAATCTGCAGGGTTTCCGTATCCAAAAATCCCATACGGATGGATGTGTCTACTCCACCCGGATTTGCATACATCACGATTCGGATTCGGTTTGCCTGTGTGGTTGGCATAAACTTGCAGTAATATTGTTCATTGGCATGTACCAAAATCACCTCATCCGTCCACGTCTTCCAGTCTTTGGTACTTCTAAATGCCCAGTTCTTGTTTCCCAAACGATAGAACAAGAAGTATGTTCCATTACAACGAAGAATCTGACAATATGTGGTCACATCAGATGCTTCTATCGTAATCTCTTCTTCAAAACTTTCCACAGACTCCGGATTCACGGATTTGCGCAAATGAATCCGTCTGTCTTCATTGTGTCCGCCGGAATATGCACACATGATTCGTCCATCCGGAAGGGTTGTCACAGCCATTGTATTATGATCATCTGCAACCGACTGTTTCAAAATGTTCTTCTTTACCAATCCTGTACGATTGTCATATTCTGCAACTCCGCTGTTACCTTCCTTGGTTGTAAATCCCCAATAGACCTTATCTTCTGTCTGCTTGAGTGATACCACCTGTGGATAATACCACCAGGTCCAAATCATATTTTCCATGCCGGTTTCTACCTGGTTCATAGAAGTCTTCTCCAGGTCACAATCAGATGGCACCTGCATACTTGGAGCATCTACTAATAACTCAAAGAATGAAATCGGTGTATCATATCCACTGGCTGTCTTTACTAAAATTCGGTAAGATACATTTTCCTCTGATTTTGTCTGTGTGTATGTTCCGGTCTTCCAATTGGTTGTCGAATCATACACGCCTTTTTCGTATCGGAACACCTTATAGGTATAACAGGTAGGTACGAAGAAACGATCACTTTGCTTCATGGTAAATCGGTCAGACAATCTAAAGTTGTTATTTGCGAAGCTCACTCCATTGTCTGACATATAGCGTGCATGGAATTCAATCGGTGATTCATCCCACTTATTCTCTCTCCACTGTGCATATAAGGTAATGACGTCTCCGTCTTTGATTGCTGTTGTAGAGAATTTCGCATTGTTGTCATAGGAAACACCGGAACCATCCTTTTTGGTATTCCATCCGATGAATCGGTAACCGGCTCTGCCAAATGCATTCTTGCGAAGTGTATAGGTTTGTGCATATTTACAGCCTGTCATACGCTCTGTCTTTCCGGCTGTATAACCATTTCCATCAAATACAATGGTATATTCACTGATTTTCCACTGTGCGTAAAGTGTTACGGTTCCCTTATCCTTTTTCTGAAGTCCCTTTACAATCTCCTTATTTTCATAGGTGGTTCCCGTTCCGTCCGGTTTTCTTGACCATCCCATGAACATGTATCCTTCGCGTTCATATTGGTTGCTGCGAAGTGCATATGTGGTGCTTTTTATCCGCCTTTGTCGTTGTCAGGTCGTCCCGCTCGTCTCCGGCC
>JBJENA010000015.1:0-1563 GCA_051879955.1 Wujia sp. | reverse complement strand
AAACCTGCTAAGAAAAATCAAGTGTTTTTTTTGGCAGGTTCCATGTTTTTTGACATCACAAAATGGCTGACACCGTCAGCCATATTGTGATGTACATTTGTATTCTACGAGTATATTTCCATCACTCGTGCATAATAAATTCTCAGGAATTTGTTGAGTGCAGCTATTTTAGCCGATTTCTTTGATTTGCCTTCTGCTTCCTTCTTTAACATGAAATCGTATACCGAAGTATCTCCATTCCCACCGGTGGTTTTCACACATCGCATGACTTCGTATCCAATTTTGCGTAATGTAGACGAGCCTCGCTTTGATATGTGTCGCTCTGTTCCAATAAACTTACCCGACTCATAGGGTGGCGGATCTATTCCTGCATATGCAATCAGCGCCTTCCCACTGTGGAATCTTCTCACATCACCAATCTCTGCAATCAGCTTAACTGACAGCACATCTCCAACTCCACCCATTGCTCTGACAATAGGATATTCTGGTAATGTCTTTGCTAATTCCTTCATGCGTGTTAGAATAGCGAATAAGGTACCGTTTATTTCACGAAGTGCCTTGACTGCTTCTAACAACAACATTTTCGTTGATGGTGCGTTAGAAGGGATTGTGGGGATGCCATCCTTGGCAAGCTTGTATATTTGCAATGCTTTGGCTTCGCTTTGGTGGTATCCTTTTTTCTTTGCCCATCTTTGATAATGCAATATGAATTGCTTTTCTGTTCGCTTTGTAATGTTGTCATAGTGCCAGTATTCTTCCACAAAATCACACAGTTTGTCCTTTCCCGAAGTTTCGTTCCAGCCGCTGAAAAGTGACTTTACACCCGGCATGGTGTAGTCGAGAAGATGTGTAAGATTAAGCAGCTGATCAATTCTCGATTCCATGAAGAATCTATACTGTCTGCCAAGAAGCCTGAGCTCTGCATAAATATCTTCCTGTGGTGTAAACGGTCTTAGATTGAACCACTTGTCAATTCCATAGTTTGCAATTGTCATAGAGTCACGTTTGTCAGTTTTCACTTTTCGAATATCCTGTGATCTGTACAGCTTCATCTCATAAGGATTAATTACAGCCACAAAGAATCCCTGGTCACGCAGATATGTTGCAACCGGCAGATGATAGATGCCGGTTGCCTCTAAAACAATCCGTACATCATTATCAATACGATTGAGCATTCGTGTAAGCTCAGATAGCTGTGAATCTGTATGTGTTATTTCGAACGGGCTTACAACAATCTCACCAAATTGCCGCATTGCGCACACAGTGCTTTTCTCTTTTGATACATCAATTCCTACACTAAGCATAAGTTTCCCTCCATTGATTATTAAGTAGCTGTTCCACCTACATTCATTGCCATTCATTTTTGCTCGTTACACGGACGCATTCTTCCAACCTGCTTAATCGATGGTTCACAATAAGGAGGTGGTTGACGGTTTTTATGACGGATGCAAAATCCAAAATAGACCACGCCAGACCAGTTACTCTCCTTATCGTAAAAAAATAAGTGCAAGTTTCCAAGTATCAATCAATACTTGCTACTTACACTTTTATGGTACAAAATAG
>JBJENA010000014.1:0-1589 GCA_051879955.1 Wujia sp. | reverse complement strand
CGCAGGCAGGTCGGTCCGCAATCCATGGCATCCAGCTGCCGGTAGTGGGGGAAGGTATGGAATGACATCATCTCTTCATCTTATGACAATATTCACTGACCAATTGCGAATAGGAATAATCGACCACCCTATTCATATCATACATTGCTTTTTGGTGATGCTCTTGTGAACGGAATTGTCCGTTCATGTCTCTCGGATGAGAGAGATGGAACAAGCAACCTGTTGAACGGTAAATATGGCATCCGAAGCTAAGCCATCGGTAATACCGTTCACCGTCTTCCAATCCCCATCCATAGAAATCCTCGTTTTCCATTCCTACGGATATGTATTTTTCCGTATTGGCGACAAAAGCGCCACCTACGGCTCCAAGCACATCCTTTACAGTATAAAGCGAATTCATTTTCCCTCTATGCCTTTCCAAAAAAGAAAGATCACGATGATCCCAATAGTAAGCCCGCAAGATATCAGACGTATCCAGAAAATCCCCATCATACGGATAGGCCATATCAAACTTGCCGGAACGTACCTGACCGGCCGCCTCCACCAGTTGTATTGGATTCATCAGAATATCGGCATCCCAAACACAGACAAGAGGAGTCTTTACATTCAAAAGCATTTGGTTCAGCCACTTTGTCCGGTGAAAGACCGGATCCTTATCCTGCTGGAAACAGTACTCTACCGACGGATCCGGAAGTAATCTTTGTATCAACTGATTGGAATATCGTGCAGCTTCCAATATATGAATATGTGTCTGATAATGTGACACAAGAAACTCCACGGACATAATCAGGTTCTCCAGACGCACCACCGAATCAATGCGTACAGGAACGATGAATGTCATATCCAGCAAATTGTATCTCATTTACAGGTAGATTTTATGTCCAACATAGTCAAAATCGCCCCCGGAAAGCCATTGAGCAGTCCCGCATGAATCTCATAATAATAAGGTATCTCCATGAGTGTTTTCCAAGCCTCAGAGTTGTCAATACACGTATAGAGTTGCACCGGATCATACTCGAATGCATAATCCGGGAATCGCATCTTGATGTTTTTCAACAACCAGTATAACCCACTGTATCCATTGCTCAGATAGATGTTTTTGTCCTTTATTTCGTCCTGCATGATGGTAGAAAGCCGTATGTTTTCGTACAGCAAATCACAATGTTGCTCCCAGTCTTTCGAGAAGTCTTTCAATGGCAACTCTCCCCACAACAAATACAACCGATTCAAATGGGAATGCGGCAAATGGGCAAACAAAGTATGGGACACCTCTTCCAAGATGTGAAACAGACGGCTTTGGTAAAAACCCAGTTCTATCAATTCATCCATGACAAATAAAAAAGCCGGCACATGATAGTCATACAAAGAGAATGCAAAGGGTTCCTTACATAATATGGGACTCCATTGGTACTGAATCCGGTTGACCAACCTAATACAGAGTTCTTGATAGATGAACACGTTTTCATCATCACTTTGACGTTTTATCCGCTTAACTAAATAATGTATTAAATGCACCATTTCAGCCAGTGTATAGGAATGTTCCTCAAATGCCACAGTCTTGAACAAGCGATCATCAATCTCCTTCAGTA
>JBJENA010000013.1:0-23347 GCA_051879955.1 Wujia sp. | reverse complement strand
CTGACCTAAATGCACACCGTCTGCATCGATTTGTTTTGCAACCTCCACATTATCATTGATAATAAGTGGTACTCCATATTGATGAACAAGCTGTTTTATCTCCATAAGCTCCTGTATGGAATGTTGTGCATTCACATCCTTGTCCCGAATCTGGATGCAGGTCACACCACCCCTTAATGCAGCTTCTACCTGTTCATATAAGCTTGTATAAGACGCATTTGCTTCCAAAATCCCCCGGTCCGTAATGCCATATAGTTTCAAATATTGTTCCGGCTGATATCTTTTCTGTTTCATCCACATATACCCATGATTGAGCGGTCCACTTCCCTTGCCCAGATTAATACCGTTTTTTAAAGCTTCTGACAAATATTGTTTTGCGAAACCTACACTCTCCGCAATCTCGTATCCCTTGGCCAAACCACAGGCTATGGCCGAAGATAAGGTGCAACCGGTTCCATGGGTATTGGGATTATCAATCCGTTTTCCACAGAACCATCGAACACGATTCGGACATAGTAGCACATCGTTTGCATCTGAGATACTATGTCCACCCTTTAACAAGACATTTACACCAAACTCCTGCATAATCCTTTGACCTGCCGCAATCATATCCTGTTCATTTTTAATGGTCATCCCCGTCAACCACTGTGCTTCCGGAATGTTCGGGGTCAGAATGGTTGCAAGCGGAAACAGCTCTTTTTTTAATGCCTGTATCGCATCCTCTTGCATCAATGCACAACCACTCGTAGAAACCATGACCGGATCCAAAACCACTTCGTGCATATCATATCGTTTCAGACAATCTGCAATGGTATGAATCAATTCCGCGGATGCCACCATACCAATTTTTACGGCAGCCGGTCGTATATCTTCAAAAACAGCTTTCAATTGTTGTTCCAGAAATTCCGGGGTGACAGGTTCTACCGCATTGACTCCAACCGTATTTTGAGCGGTTAACGCAGTAATGGCTGTCATTGCATAACAGCCATTTGCGAGAATTGTCTTGATATCAGCCTGTATACCGGCACCACCGGAGCAATCGCTACCTGCAATGGAAAGCACCGGTTTGATATTTTGATATTCCATATTTATTCCTTTTCGTATTAATAATACGTAATTTAAGCTCCGACAACAAAAGTAAGTTCCGCTGTTACAGCCACCTTACCGTCTACCTTTGCAACTGCTTTTCCGGTTCCAATCGGACCTTTTTGCTCCATCAATTCACATTCCATCTCGATGACATCTCCGGGCATAATCTGCTTCTTAAAACGGGCATTTTTAATGCCACCAAAGAATGCAATCTTTCCCTTGTTCTCTTCCAATGTCAAAATCGCAATCGCTCCAACCTGAGCCAAAGCTTCTATAACCAAAACTCCCGGCATCACATGCTGCTGTGGAAAATGTCCCAAAAACTGCATCTCATTTACGGATACACATTTTCTTGCCTTCGCATACTTTCCGGGCTCATAATCTGTAACGCGATCCACCAGCAAAAAAGGATATCTGTGTGGAAGAATCTCCTGAATCTGATTTGAATTAAGTTCCATGTTTTTCTCCTTACTCTGCGTAATTTTTCATCAAAATACTTGCATTGTGTCCGCCAAAGCCCAAGGAATTTGACAATGCGTATTCTACCTGAACATTTCTTCCCTCATTTGGAACGATATCCAAATCACACTCTTCATCCTTTACCTGATAGTTAATGGTTGCCGGAATAAATCCATCATGCAAAGCCATTGCTGTAAAGACAGCCTCAATGGCACCACTACCGCCAAGCAAATGTCCGGTCATAGACTTTGTTGAACTTACCATAAGCTTATATGCATGATCTCCGAAGGTCTTCTTAATTGCCATTGTTTCTCCGGCATCATTGAGATGTGTAGATGTACCATGTGCATTGATATATCCTACCTGTTCCGGCGTAATTCCTGCATCTCTGACAGCCATAGCCATACATGCTGCTCCACCGGATCCATCCGGACATGGTGCAGTGATATGATAAGCATCGCAAGTAGCTCCATAACCTACCATCTCCGCATAAACCTTTGCGCCACGTGCCTTTGCATGCTCATACTCTTCCAAAATAAGAGCACCGGCACCTTCACCCATAACAAAACCGGCACGTTCCTTATCAAATGGAATCGAAGCACGATTCTTATCTGTCGTTGTGTTGAGTGCCTGCATAGCAGTAAATCCACCCACAGCCAAATCTGTGATACATGCTTCTGCACCACCACAAATCATAACATCCGCATAGCCATCACGAATATAATGGAAGCTGTCGCCAACCGCATTATTTCCGGATGCACAAGCTGTTACTACACAAGTACAAATACCCTTGAAACCAAAACGAATCGCAATATTTCCGGCTGCCATGTTGGAAATCGTCATTGGAATATAAAATGGTGACACCTTATCAAATCCACGTCTCTCACCAGTCTGATAGTTCTTCTCTGTAGATTCCATACCACCAATACCACTAGAGAAAATAACACCACAGCGTTCAGCCTCTTCCTTTGACATATCCAGACCGCTCATCTTGAATGCTTCATCAGCTGCTACAAGTGCAAACTGAGAATAACGATCCATTCGTCTCGCATCCTTTTTATCAATGACTGCACTTGGGTCAAAATTTTTCACCTCACCGGCAAGCTTAACCGCGTGATTTGTCGTATCAATATTGGTAATCTCATCAATACCGCAAACACCCTTTTTTACATTTGCCCATGTTTCTTCCAAATTGTTTCCGATTGGGTTTACAGTTCCAAGACCTGTAATCACTACTCTTCTGCTCATGATATCTCCTTTCTACATCGCCATTCCGCCATCTACGCAAATCACCTGTCCGGTAATGTATCTTGCATCATCCGAAGCAAGGAATGCCACCAAATTTGCAACATCCTCTGCCTGTCCCAAACTCTTGAGAGGAATCTGCTTCAAATTCTCTTCTACAACCGCTTCCGGTAATTTTGCAGTCATATCTGTCTCTATAAATCCGGGAGCAACCGCATTGACTGTGATTCCCCGAGAACCAAGTTCCTTTGCTGCAGACTTTGTCATACCAATCAAACCTGCCTTACTTGCAGAATAGTTCACCTGACCGGCATTTCCACGAACACCAACCACACTGCTGATGTTAATGATATGTCCACTTCTTTGCTTCAACATAATCTTAGAAGCATGCTTTAAGCACAAGAATGCACCCTTTAAATTTGTATCAATGACTGCTTCAAAATCTTCTTCATGCATCTTTAAAAGGAGATTGTCTTTGGTAATACCTGCATTGTTTACCAAAATATCAATGCTTCCAAATTGTTCTTTCGCTGTTGTAAGCATCGCAAGAACATCATCATTGTTTGCAACATCCACCTTTAGCGCCAAGCCTGTCACACCCTCTGCCTCACAAAGAGCAATCGTTTCCTTTGCCATCGCATCGCTGTTTGCATAACAGGTTACAACATTGGCTCCGGCTTTTGCAAGCGCTACGCAAATCGCACGTCCAATTCCACGACTGCCACCTGTTACAACTGCTGTTTTTCCCTTCAGTGTCATAGCTCCTCCTATTTACCCAAAGCAGCAAGCAAAGCATTTAAGCTTTCTACATCCTCAACTGCATAGGTCGTATAATCTCTGCTGATTTTCTTTACAAATCCGGACAATGTCTTTCCCGGTCCGATTTCAATGAATGTATCAACGCCCTGTTCCATCATATAACGGATGGAATCTTCGAAGTACACGCTGCTTTGTACCTGAACTTCCAACATCTCGGCAATGGTCTTGTCACTTGCAATTTCCTTACCGGTTGCATTGAATAATACAGGGAACTGCATCTGTCCAAACTTCTCATCTTTAAAACGCTCCGCAAGCTTGTCGCCAGCCGGTTTCATTAAAGAAGTATGGAATGGACCACTTACTGCTACAGGAACAATACGCTTTGCTCCCTTTTCCTTCATCAACTCTCCGGCTCTTGTGATAACCGGTGTATCACCGGATACGGTTACCTGAACCGGTGTATTGTAGTTTGCAACTTCTGCAATATGATATGGAGAATCTGCAAATTCTTCCTGTGCCTGCTTACAGCATTCCCAAATACTCTCACGATCCAGATTCATAACCGCTATCATACCAGTATCTCTACCGGTAACTGCTTCCTGCATTGCCTTTCCACGGAAAGCTACAAGATCAATTACCTGCTGTTCTTCAAATACACCTGCGGCATACAAAGCAGAATACTCACCCAATGATAATCCGGCTGCAATAGAAGGCTCAATGCCCTTTTCCTTTAAAATCTTGGTCACGCCAACCGCAAAAGCAACCATACATGGCTGTGTATATTTGGTCTGTCCCAGTTCCTCAATCGGTCCTTCAAAACAGCATTTTTTTAAATCAAAATCCAAATTTGCCTGATCAAACACCTCACGAAACTGTGGGTAGGTCTCATACAGGTCCTGACCCATTCCGACATGCTGTGCACCCTGTCCGGCATACAAAAATCCAATCTTCATACGTTCCTCCTATAAACTCTCGCTATAAAGCTTGCTTAACTCACTTTTTGCTTCTTCGTAAATCTCATCCAAAATCTGAGCAACCGGTTTTACTTCTTTGACAAGTCCCGCAATCTGGCCGGCCATCAAAGATCCGGTCTTGATATCTCCATCCAAAACAGCACGGCGAAGACTTCCCAACGTCAATTGCTCGAGTTCATCTCTTGACACACCCTGACCTTCCATTTTGAGGTACTCTCTTGCCATCTGATTCTTAATTACACGAACCGGTGCTCCACTGGAACGTCCTGTGACAGCCGTTCCATTGTCCTTTGCTTTTACTACGGCCGCCTTGTAATTCTCATGAATTGGACATTCTTCACTGGCAAGCAAAACGGTTCCTATCTGAATACCAATTGCACCGAGCGCAAGGGCTGCAACCATACCTCTTCCGTCTGCAATGCCCCCGGCAGCAATAACCGGAATATCTACGGCATCTACAACCATAGGAACGAGTGCCATCGTCGTCATCTCACCAACATGTCCACCGCTTTCACCGCCTTCTGCGATTAAAGCATCTACACCTAAACGTTCCATACGCTTTGCAAGGGCAACACCGGATACAACCGGAATAACCTTTGTTCCAACAGCCTTCCAGTCAGCGACATATTTCTCCGGGCTACCGGCACCCGTTGTAATCACATCTACCTTTTCTTCCACCAACATCTTTGCAATGTTGTCTACATCCGGATTCATAAGCATCAAATTGACACCAAATGGCTTGTCTGTCAATGCGCGACACTTTTTGATTTCCTCACGGATACGCTGGGCATCAAATCCACCTGATGCAATCAATCCCAAACCACCTGCATTGGAAACAGCTGCCGCAAACTCTCCGAGCGCAATATTTGCCATACCACCCTGAATAATTGGGTATTTGATATTCAACATTTCATTTAAACGCATCGTTTCTTATCCTCCCGTTCTATAACTCGATATATGCTCCGCCCCAGGTAAGTCCTCCGCCGAAGCCTACACAAATCATCTTCATACCTGGTTTTAACAATCCCTTTTGCTTCATCTCTGAAAGCGCAATCGGGATACTGGCTGAACTTGTATTTCCGTACTCATCCAAGTTCATATAGAACTTATCCAGACTCTGCTTACATTTTTTTGCCACGGATTCAATAATGCGCTTGTTCGCCTGATGACAAACAAATAAATCGATATCATCCGCTGAAACGTTTGCCTGCTCTAACAACTGCATAATCGTCTTTGGAACCGTACTGACAGCAAATTTAAACACTTCACTACCTTCCATTCTGACATATCTTTGACCATCATCTTCGTTGTGGCAAACTAACACTTCATCATTTCCCTTAGAACCCAGAACACTATAGTATTTGTTATCTGCAAGCTCTACTACGGCTGCTCCTGCACCATCTCCGAAGAGAATACAGGTTCCACGGTCTGTCATATCCAAAATCTTTGACAATGTCTCACTACCAACTACCAGACCATACTTACGATCGCTTTGTAAAAGCATACCACGTGCAATCTGAATACCATACATAAATCCTGAACAGGCTGCATTGATATCGAAGCATGGAATATCCATAGGAAGTTCCAATTCTTTTTGTATCATACATGCCATAGATGGTGTCAGATATTGTGGTCTTACGGTACCAAGTATTACAACACCTAACTCTTCTTTATCAATTCCTGCATCTTCCAGTGCATTGCACGCTGCTGCAATCGCGATATCCAAATTCGTTTCTTCTTCTACAAAGTGTCTTCTGCGAATACCTGTACGGGAAGAAATCCATTCGTCATTGGTATCAACGATTTTACTCAAATCATCATTTGTTACTACATGCTCCGGAACATAATGTCCCAGGCCTACAATTCGTAATCCCTGTTTTGTCTGCATTCTTTCTCCTTTTTATGAAAGTACCTTCAGATACTTATTATCCATTGTTCTAAATTTCTTGTATCTATGCTTTGCAACTTCATCTGCATTCATCTTTGTATAAAGGTCTAATTGTTTTTTGATTGCACGGTCTGTCGCCTTGAATACCACCTTTGGATTCAAGTGTGCGCCTCCGATTGGCTCCGGAATAATCTCATCAATCACCCCAAATTCAAACAAGTCCTGTGCCGTCAGCTTCATCATTGCAGCAGCTTCTTCACTTCGAGACGAATCCTTCCACAAAATCGTTGCATACCCTTCCGGGGAAAGAATGGAATACACCGCATTTTCAAGCATTAACACAGAGTTTGCCACACCGATGGCAAGTGCTCCACCGGAACTTCCCTCACCGGTCACAACTGCAATCACAGGTACCTTCAAAGCACTCATCTTTGCAAGATTGACTGCAATCGCATTACCCTGTCCATATTGCTCTGCTTCCAAACCGGGATAAGCACCCGGAGTATCAATAAATGTAATAATCGGTCTGCCAAACTTCTCTGCCTGCTTCATCAAACGAAGTGCTTTTCTATAACCTTCCGGACCGGGCATACCAAAATTACAATTCAAATTCTCTGTTAAATCATTTCCTTTTCGATGTCCGATGACTGTAACAGGAGTGCCGTGATACATTGCAATACCACCAAAGATACTTGCGTCTTCTTTTCCGAGTGCATCCCCTTTTTGTTCAAAGAAATCATCAAACAGTGCATCCACGTACTCTGTAATCTTTGGACGCTTTTTGTGACGTGCAAGATATACCTTATCATGACTTTCCAGGTTCTTACACATATGAATCAAATCATGTTTCTCACGTTTTAATACATATAGCTTTGCCTCATCTTTGATCTCGCTGGCATTGATAAGGTCTATTTCCTTTTCTATCTCCGTGATTCTTTCATCTATCTCTTTTATCATGACTATTTACCTCTCTTTGCATGTAAACGTAAAATCTGAGCAATCACTTCACGCATCTTGTCACGCGGAACGATCTGGTCCACAAAGCCATGCTGCATCTGGAATTCTGAACGTTGGAAGCCTTCCGGCAATTTCTGTCCAATCGTCTGCTCAATGACACGAGGTCCTGCAAATCCAATCAAAGCTTCCGGCTCTGCAAGCGTAATGTCACCCAAGGTTGCAAAACTGGCTGTTACGCCACCTGTTGTCGGATGTGTCAAAAATGAGATATATAAACCACCATGCTGATTGAACTTTTCTACAGCAGCACTTGTCTTCGCCATCTGCATCAAAGAAAGAATTCCCTCCTGCATACGGGCTCCACCACTGGCAGTAAAGATAATCAATGGCAAATGCTTTTTATCCGCATATTCCACCGCATGTGTCACCTTCTCACCTACAGCCATACCCATACTGCCCATGAGAAATTTACTGCTCATAACAGCAATCACTGCCTCGTTTCCTTCTATCTTTCCAACACCGGTATATACCGCTTCTTCCAAACCTGTTTTTTCCTGTAATCGTTCTATCTTTTCTTCATAATCCGGCATATTGAGCGGATTGGAAAAACCTACTTTGCATTTTAAAGGTTTGAAGCTACCCGGATCAACCAACAATCTTACTCGTTTTTCTGCAGAAACAACATAGTGATAACCACATGCGATACACACGTTCATATTGTCTTTAATCACAGACTTCTTAAATTCCTGTTTACATTTTGGACAGGTAGTTACTTCTTCCTGCGGCAATCCGTCACCGGACTTATCTGTGTGATTGTCTGCATCTTCTTGCGTTGCATTCAAAACAATCTGATTTCTCTGCGTTTCTTCGGGTTTTTTCCGAAACAAATTACTAACTTGAAATTTCATAGAATTATCTCCACCCTTATTCAAATGAATTCTACTCTTTTTTCTTCATTTTGCACAAAACTGCAATCGAAAAAAGGGCATTACTTAAATAATTTTTACATTTTTTTGACCTTTTGTCAAGTAATTCCAACGGATTGTTTTGCCAGCCGATCCGCTTCTTCATTTCCCTCCACACCGGAATGTCCTTTCACCTTTACAAAGTGAAGATTCAAACATTTTTTTATGCTTTGAACATAATCATAATACTGTATAGTTCCTTTTTTATTACGTTTCCAAGCGCCTGTCGCCCACATTTCTATTCCCATATAATCGTAGAAAATGGTTAGGTCCTGTAAACCGATTTCAACCGCCAGTTCCATAGCGCGCATGGCACCTAATACCTCTCCCGCCACGTTACGCATGGAAGCCATCTCCGAGTCATCTCCACTTCCGGTGATGATATGTCGATTTCCATGTTCTACCAGAAAACCACCATAACCGTATACATTTGTTGCACTGTTGAACGACCCATCCACAAATGCAAAACAATCTGTCGGTTCCTGATTGTCTATGTTTTGTTGATGGATTTGTTTTGTCTTATCATCAGAAGATTGAAAGGAAATAAATGCCTGCGCCTCTTCCCTTGTAGGAAAACTCTTGTAAATCGCACCCGGAACCCCCTTTACATTTGCCTCACAGGAAGCCCATGTTTCGTAAATCCCCGGAGTTTTTCCAACACGCACCGCATAATACTTCTTTGCCATTGAGACTCATTCCCTCCTTCCCCTCATTTTACAAGCAAAAGTTATGTATATTATACACGATTGCGTCTTTTTCTGCATCAAAAAAATAAAGAGGGCTGCCACTTGGCAACCCTCTTTTTTATGCAATGCCAGGATACTCTGAACGCATATCTAAATGAACTTCATCAATATGGAGTCCATGATAAGTCTCCGGAACCACTTCATATGCTCTTCTCATATCATCGATGCAGGATAACATAGAAAGCTGAACTCCCATATACATGTCATCGATTGAAATCGCTACCTCACCTACGTTCAATGCTATATTATTTGCATCCTCCTTGTAAGGCGGTGACGTAAACAACTCTGTGACTGCCTGACTAAAGAATGGCATAATCGCCGGAAGTGAAATATACTTCTTATTATTGACATTCAATTTGAATCCCGGCTTCAAAATACATAACTTTTTCTTTGCAGTTTTCTCACTTGCACTCTCTACAAACGCAGTCGCTGCACGTTTCATAATCTCTGCACGTGTTTCATTCGTCGGTGAAACGAACATCATATTCGTTTGCGCCAAAGTAGGCCGTTCTTTTGCGAATGCAACCGTCAGCAACTTCTCCGGCGCATACATTCCGATACCGATTAAGATATTCTTATACACGCGCTCCATTTCCTGTTTTACCGGCACCACACGTCCATTATCAATATTGGACTCATTGTCTGCCAAAAGCTTCACAATACCACTATGCAGCTCATCTATACGAGCCTGTGTCACATAATCGGAAGGCAAAAACTCCTGACGATTGATATCCTTTAACAGATATCCTGTAATTCGCTTCGCATCTGCATTCAAATCCTCAACCGCATTCTTCAAATCTTCATTGAACTGCGCATACAATTCTTCCAATCGCTCAGCCTTTGCACGAAGGTAACGAAGGATATCACCAAACATATCCTGATCATTCATGCCTTCAATCAACATCGCTCTTTGTGATGAAAGGCACTCTTTTATACAGGCATCATAATAACCATTCTCTGTCTCTCTCTTCGCAGAAGGGAACGTAAAGAATCTCTTGGCAACAATATCCTTAATCGATTCAATGATTCGGCTATATTCTCCTGTTGGATGGAAATTCTTCTGCAATTCCACCAACTGATTAATATCTGCAATCATACCACGATCCTGATTACTGCTACCGATTCCTGCACATCCGATCATATCCATAACCGCATATGGACCACTCTTTTGCATAAATCGGTTTAACTGTGCATCCAGGGTTTCAATCATGTGATTTTTCAAAGATTTGATCATAATTGGCACACGATCGCGCATGGAATTGAGCTGTTTGTTTATATTCTCACGCAAACCATCCTGGTTTTTCTTAATCATTTTATAAACAGGCTTTTCAAACTGCCGAATCGGAATAATTCCATTTACAGAAAGCTTGATTTCATCGCCCGGTTGTGCGGATAAGAATGTCTTTAATTCACCAAACACACTTTCTCTCGTATTCTTTGCGAACTCATCTTCCTCCGGAAGCTCATGTAATTTCTTATATGCCTCCACAAAGATTTCGTATTCGCAGATATTTTCCATTTCCTTAATCGGAATCTTATAATCTGACTCATTGATAACCTTGTAGTACCCTCTGTCATCCGCATCAAAGAATACATCGCGAAGCAAATCACTGCCATCTACACTCTCACTGTGCCCCACATGCTTTACAGAAGCAAGCTTTGACAGGAAATATGCCACATCACTGTAGATAACGCCTGCAGGCACATAGCCCTGATCATCCTTCTTTCCGGATATCAACATACAGGCATCAAAGATATTTTCCTTCATGGACAATCTGTGTGTTGTACTCTCAAATGTATATGCCTCGTCTCTATTTTTCAAACGCATGTAGTAATCGATTTCCTTCAAGGTTGCATATCCGTTGGCATTCAGCGTTGCCACAAGGTCTGCGTTCGATACAATGTCCTTATTGCTATATAAAATATCAGGCATTAACAGACATCCACCGATACGAACATCCTTCCATTTTTTAAGCTTTGCACACGCACGAATGTTGTAGGTCAAGTCTGACAGGATACCACCACTGGTTCCTCCTGCAACACCTGATACAATAATCACATCCATCCTGCTTGTTTTCGAACGGGAATATACTTCCTCCAGCTTATCAAACAACAATGTACGCATATCCTCATAAGCATTGGAAAACATCAAACGTCCAATCTGTCGATTTCCCTTTGCACCGTCTGTATCGATATTTACCTGCGGAAAATCTTCACGCATCCAGTTTGCCAGATTTGGATGTACCGGATTATCCTTGATTCCACGAACCAGCACATTATCCAGATTTGGACGATAGATACTGATAATCTCCGTCGCATTCAAACCGATACCATCCCGGCTGGCCTCAATCATCGCTTCCATCTCCGGAATATCAGAGTCTATCATAAGATAGTGAATATTATCCTCCGGTGTAATCTCCCCCATGAGCATACCTTTCAGATTACAAACAACGCGGCTACCCATACCACCGAGACCGATCACGAGAAGATCACCATTGTAACGCTTTGCGTTATCCATCTTTTCGAAGATTCTGATATCTTTTAATTTGGTAAACTCTTCTTTTTGCGTATCAATTAAAATCATACTCTTTCTCCTTGTAATCCTTACCTAGTTTTTGCGAAACTCTTCAAGTTCCAACCCCTCGTTATGTTCTATCATCAATCGAATCGACCACTCGTTTGCAAACAATAACAATGGATTGTCTTTCATATCCTTTACTCGTTTACAATCACTAATTCTCGACAATGCATTTAAGTCTGTCTTTGGATCTTTCACCCAACGAATATAGTTATATGGCAATGGTTCCAAACGAACTTCACATCCGTATTCATTCTCTAATCGGTATTTTAACACATCAAACTGCAAAACGCCAACAACTCCTACAATTATTTCTGACATTCCCAGTGTATAATCCTGAAACATCTGAATTGCGCCTTCCTGCGCAATCTGTGTGACACCCTTTATAAACTGTTTTCGTTTCATAGAATCCAGATGTACCAATCTACAAAAATGTTCCGGTGCAAAAGTAGGAATTCCTTCATATCGGAATTTTTTGCCCGGGGCACAAAGCGTATCTCCTATCGAGAAAATGCCCGGGTCAAACACTCCGATTACATCGCCCGCATATGCTTCTTCTATCACCTTTCGGTCCTGTGCCATAATCTGCTGTGGCTGCGAAAGCTTCATCTTACGACCGCTTTGCACATGATAAACATCCTTACCTGCATCAAACTTTCCTGAACAGATTCGCATAAATGCAATACGATCATGGTGTGCTTTATTCATATTTGCCTGTATTTTAAATATAAAGCCAGAAAAAGCATCCGACATTGGATCTATCAACCCTTCATCTGACATACGAGGCAATGGGGACTGCGTCATCTGCAGAAAATGAGTCAGGAATGTCTCAACACCAAAGGTGGTAAGCGCAGATCCAAAAAATACCGGTGAGAGCTCTCCCTTATCCACAAGCTCCTGATCATAACTGTCACTTGCACCATCTAACAATTCAATTTCATCCATCAGCTGGTCATATAATTCGTCTCCGGCTAATTCCTTTAGCTTTGGATCATCCACATCATATTCTGTCTCTGCGGCACTCTTGGCACCACCTACCGAAACAGCCTGAAACGTAGATACCTTTTTTGTATTTCTATCATAGACGCCTTTGAATCGTTTTCCGGCACCAATCGGCCAATTGATTGGGCAAGTGCGGATTCCAAGGACATTTTCAATCTCATCAAGAAGCTCAAAAGAATCTCTTGCTTCGAGATCCATCTTGTTTATAAATGTAAAAATAGGAATGTGACGCATCGTACATACTTTAAACAATTTAATGGTCTGTGCCTCAACACCTTTGGATGCATCAATCACCATAACCGCCGAATCAGCAGCCATCAAAGTTCTATATGTATCTTCCGAGAAATCCTGATGTCCGGGTGTATCCAGAATATTGATGCAATATCCATCATAGTTAAACTGCAATACTGACGATGTAACCGAAATACCTCTTTCCTTTTCAATCTCCATCCAATCGGAAACAGCATACTTGGAATTTGCTTTTCCTTTTACGGAGCCTGCTGTGTTGATTGCGCCTCCATATAACAGGAATTTTTCTGTCAATGTTGTCTTACCTGCATCCGGATGCGAAATAATCGCAAAGGTTCTTCTATTCTCAATTTCTTTTTTGAATGGCATCGATTATTAACCTTCCTTTTTTAATTCACGTATTTATCATGGGCTCTCATTCGAGCCATCGCTTTTGCCATTGACATCGTTGACAAACGATATTCAACAGCACTTTGTTTTTGCTGTAATTGCTCCTTTGCACGCTCAAACGCAGCCTGTGCTCTTGCCTGATCGATTTCATCCGGTCGTTCCGCTGAAAATACAATCACGGTTGCTTCATTGTCTTCAAACTTCAAAAAGCCTTCTGAAACCACAGCATATTGGACTGTACCATCCGCAAGTTGGTATCGAATTTCACCAACACTCACAATCGCCGTCATGCTCTCATGATGAGCCATAACACCGACTTCTCCATCATAACCGGGAAAAACAAGCAACCGGCAATCTCCATCAAAAAACACGCGGTTGCATGCAATTATCTTCAACTTAAATGTACTCACAAAATCACTCCATTGTTTTTGCTTTCTCTATCACATCATCAATCGTTCCCACATTGAAGAAAGCAGCTTCCGGATATTCATCCATCGTTCCATCTAAAATAGCCTTAAATCCACGTACTGTTTCTGCAATTGGCACAAATGCACCCTTTACACCGGTAAAATTCTCTGCGACATGGAATGGTTGCGACAAAAATCTTGCAATTTTTCTTGCACGATATACCGTAATCTTGTCCTCTTCAGATAACTCTTCCATACCGAGAATCGCAATGATATCCTGTAATTCACTATATTTTTGCAGGGTCTCCTGTACACGTCTTGCCACCTGATAGTGTTCTTCTCCTACTACATCCGGCTCTAAGATTCTCGATGTGGATTCCAAAGGATCCACCGCAGGATAAATACCCTGCTCCACAATCTTACGTGACAAAACCGTGGTCGCATCCAAGTGCGAGAATGTCGTCGCGGGTGCCGGATCCGTCAAATCGTCTGCAGGTACATAAACTGCCTGCACGGAAGTAATACTTCCATTATTGGTAGAAGCGATTCGCTCCTGTAATTCGCCCAAATCATTCGCAAGTGTCGGCTGGTATCCAACCGCAGACGGCATACGTCCAAGCAATGCCGAAACCTCTGAGCCTGCCTGTACAAAACGAAAGATATTGTCAATAAATAACAATACATCCTGGTGTTTGATATCACGGAAATACTCTGCCATCGTCAGACCGGTTTCCGCCACACGCATACGGGCTCCGGGCGGTTCATTCATCTGTCCAAATACCAACGCAGTTTTCTCGATAACACCGCTTTGCGTCATCTCTGTCCACAAATCATTTCCTTCACGGGAACGTTCCCCAACACCGGTAAAAATCGAATATCCACCACTTTCTGCTGCGATATTTCGAATCAACTCCTGAATCAAAACGGTTTTACCTACACCGGCTCCTCCAAAAAGGCCGATTTTACCACCTTTTGCATATGGAGCAAGCAAATCGATAACCTTAATACCCGTTTCTAACATTTCTACCACCGGGCTTTGATCTGCAAAACTTGGTGCTTCTCTGTGGATACTCCAATGTTCCTCACTTGACAAATCTTCCTTGTTATCCAAAGTATCACCCAATACATTAAACAACCTTCCTAACGTTTTTTCACCTACAGGAACCTTGATACTGCTTCCGGTCGCCACAACCTGCATGTCTCGACATAAGCCCTCACTTGCAGACAACATGATACATCGCACAACGCTTTGACCTATATGTTGCGCTACTTCCATGACACATTTTTTATTTCCATTCATTACATACAACGCATCCTTGATAGAAGGAAGTGGCTGCGTCTCAAACAAAACATCCACAACCGGTCCGGATACCTGTACAATCTTTCCAATCATTTCCACGATTTTGTCTCATCTCCTCTTAGTGCTCACTCTTTGTTGTTTTAACTTCTTTTTTTTCAGAGCTTTCGCACCACTAATTACCTCTGTAATTTCCTGTGTAATCGCAGCCTGTCTGACACGATTAAACTGAATACGCAAATCATCCAGCATCGCCTGCGCATTATCTGTAGCGGATTGCATCGCCAACATTCTGGCATTTTCCTCACTGGCAAAGCTTTCCACCAATGCGCCATATACAAATCCAACCACATAATTTCTTACCATATTTTCCAGTACCGTCTTGGGATCCGGATAAAACAGTGCATATTCTCCATCCACAGATTTTGACGGATTTTCTTTTTTTAATATTTCCTGTGTATCAAGTGGCAGTATGCGCTTGTGTTTAACCGTTTCCGCCACTCCGCGATCCAGATTCGTATATATGATATGAATCTCATCGAGTTCTTCCCGGTCATACAATTCTAATAATCGTTCCATAATCACATGCGCACGGTGCATAGACGGACTATTGGCGGAAAACAAAAACGCTTCATCCACGTTATAACCATTGTGTGTGAAATAATGTCTTCCAAGCTCTCCTACGACAAACAAACGACTGTCTTCATTTCCCTCAAGCAACGCTTCTGCCTGTTTTAGTACATTGTGATTGTAAGCACCTGCCATTCCCTTGTCACCTGTTACAATGACAAATCCCTTTTTCCTGACAGTTTGCTGACGATCCTCATCCCGATTATCGAAATACAAATGTTCCATCGTCGGAAAATGAATCAAAATATCAGCGATTGCATCCTGCAAACCAAAAAAATACGGTTCTGTATGCTCTAACTGCTGCTTCGCTTTTCGAAGCTTCATCGATGACATCATGTACATGGCATTCGTAATCTTCATGGTGTCTCTTACACTCGATATTCGATTTTGAATTTCCTTTGTACTAGCCATAATCTATCACTCTTTTACTGATTGTTAAATTCCTTCACTGCATCCAAAATGGAAGTAACCATATCCTCATCCAATACCTTTTCTGCCTGTAAACGATTTACCAAATCTGTTCTCTGTGTATTGAAATAATCTAAAAGACACACACGGTAAGGAGCAAGTTCCTTGAGTGGCAACTCAGAAAATACATGATGGTTTGCACACACAAGCATAATAACCTGTTCTGCCATGGAAAATGGTTTTGCAAGCGGCTGCTTTAACAACTCCATCAATGCACGACCATGATTCAATTGCTTCTTTGTATTCTCATCCAGATCAGAAGAAAACTGTGTGAAGACTTCCATCTCACGATACTGTGCCAAATCAATACGAATACTTCCTGCTGCCTTCTTCATAGCCTTTGTCTGCGCTGCGCCACCAACTCGGGATACGGACAAACCAACATTCACTGCCGGCCGCTGTCCCGCAAAGAACAAATTGCTTTCCAGGAAAATCTGTCCATCTGTGATAGAAATCACATTTGTTGGGATATAAGCAGACAAATCACCTGCCTGTGTCTCAATAATCGGAAGCGCAGTAAGTGAGCCTCCTCCTGCTTCCGGTGTCAAACGGCTTGAACGCTCCAATAATCGGGAATGCAGATAGAATACATCACCCGGATATGCTTCTCGTCCCGGTGAACGCTCCAACAACAGGGAAATCGCACGATATGCCACCGCATGTTTTGACAGGTCATCATATACAATCAATACATCTTTGCCTTTGTACATAAAATACTCTGCGAGCGCAGTTCCCGCATATGGAGCAATATATTGAAGGGGTGCCGGATCCGCAGCGGTTGCCGACACAATCGTTGTATACTCCATCGCTCCGGTTGCTTTTAATGTATGAACCAGTTTTGCAATCGTCGAAGCCTTTTGTCCGATTGCAACATAAATACAGATAACGTCCTTACCCTTCTGGTTGATTATGGTATCCATCGCGATACTGGTTTTACCTGTCTGACGGTCACCGATAATCAGCTCTCTTTGTCCTCTTCCGATTGGGAACATAGAGTCAATCGACAAAATACCAGTTTCCATCGGAACGGATACGGACTGACGATCTACAATACTTGGGGCTTCGCACTCTATCGGCCGGAAATCATCTGCGACAATCTCACCTTTTCCGTCAATCGGATTGCCGAGTGCATCAATGATTCTGCCAAGATATGCTTCACCAACCGAAACTCCTGCCATCTTTCCGGTACGAACCACGCGAGAGCCTTCATGAATCTCGGTATCTCTGCCGAAAAGAATGACACCGATTTCATCTCTTCGAATGTCCTGAACCATACCCTTGACTCCACAGTCAAACAATACGATTTCTCCGTAAAATGCGTGGTCAATTCCATCGACATTGGCGATTCCATCACCAACCCACTTTACAATTCCAACTTCTTGATTCTTTGCTTCGAGCTCAAAATCTTCTACATTTGCACGAAGAATGGAAATAATCTGCTGTGCACTGATAGAAGAATCCGGAAGCTTTACAGCACCTGCAAGCTTTTCCTCTAACTGCCGTAAGCGTCCTTTTTGACTCCAATCATATTCTTTGGAACCAATTCGAAGGATAAATCCACTTTCTATCGAAGCATCCTCCTGAAGAATCAGTTCCATGTCTTCCTGATTGCATTCCTTGCGCAAAAACGCACGAATTCCCTCTAATTGTTGTTCATTCGGAGCCGTAACGTAAGACAACACTGCCTGAGTCGCCTTCTCCTTTGGAGACAAACTCTGTTCCTTATACTGTGCTACGATTTCCTTCCACAGAGAGATATCGTTGTTATCGCATAACAGCTTCAGAAAATCACGAATTTCCTTCGGAAAAACCCGCTCGATTACCAGGTGTTTTTTTTCAAGCGTAACCGTCGGATCTGTAAAATCCATAGCAATCTGCGGCACTGCTTCAAATATATCGTTGACCTGTACCAGCAAATCCTGTGATATCTGGCTATTATGCAAATTCTCTGCATATTCTACTACTTTTTGTGTCACGCTTTTTCACCCGCTTTGTTCAAAAATTCATCATAGAGTGCATGGTCTACCTCTGCGCCTTTTTGTCTCGCATTTATCTTACCTGCAGCATCCACAACCATATCTGCGATTTCCTGTTCTGCCTTCTTAAGAATCTGTTGTTTTTCCTGTGTTGCCTCTTTGACTGCAGATTCACGAAGCACCTTCGCCTCTTCCTTTGCATGTTCTACAATACGCTGATACTCTTCATCCGCATCTTTTCTCGCCTGTGCAAGAACCTGCTTTTTCTCATCCTCAGCATTGGACAAGGTCTGTTCATATTGACGCTTGAGTGTATCTGCCTCTTCCTGTTTTGATGCAGCCTCTGCAAACTGACGGTCTGCTTCTTCCTGTCTTTGTGCAAGAATCTTCTGAACCGGTTTAAATAAAAAGATTCTCATCAAAACAACTAACAATAACAGATTCACAACTGTGGCAACCAAATTAAAAAGATCTACACTTAGCATCTTTTCGTCCTGCCTTTCTAAAGTTACTTCAACATTACAATAATCAAAAGTGCGATAACAAATCCGTAAATCGCGGTTGCCTCTGCAAGTGCACATCCAATAATCAATGTACTCGTAATCTTTCCGGATGCCTCCGGCTGTCTTGCAATTGCCTCTGTGGCCTTTGCGGTTGCCAAACCGATACTTACACCTGCTCCTAATGCACAAAGTACTGCAATTCCTGCTCCTATTGCTGTTAACATAATTTTAATCTCCTTTTCTTTTTGTTTACTCAATTTCTTCCTGAATATAAAGTGATGTTAAGAATACAAATACGTATGCCTGCAATAATCCGTCGAACAAATCGAAATACAGACTAAACACTGCAGGTATCACGACCGGAACTAACATCTTCAACAATTCCATAATAACAAACGCGCCCAGTACATTACCGAATAATCGCATGCACAAAGACAATGGTCTGGTAAAAACCTCCAAAATATTAATCGGGGTCACGACTATAACCGGTTCACAAAATTTGTGCAACCATTTCTTCACACCCAAATGATATATACCGGCAATCTCTACCAATACGATACTCATCACGGCCAATGCGATGGTAACATTCAAATCCTTGGTTGGGGATTTAAATCCAAACAGACCGATGATATTTGCCAAACCAATATACAAAAGAATCGTTGATAGATATGGGACATATGACTTACCCTTTTCTCCTACCATCCCTCCGACAAAATCGGTCAATTTTGTTACAATGGTTTCCGCAATTGCCTGTCGTTTACTGATATGGTCGATGCGCATTCCTCTTGTGAGTATGATCGCTCCAAGAACCATAACTGCCATGATAATCCAGGTCACCACCACTGATTCATAAACAGGAATCCCATCTCCGATCGGAATTGTGAAAACAGTTTCACATTCTAGTTCTTCCATCAGTTTCTCTGCCAAATCTCCCAGAAAAACCATCTCCTTATCTATATGAATTTTTTCATGTCACAACCAATCCAAAAAAGTGGCATGCGGGCATAGAAACACACCCTGAAACATTATAGCACCATCCATTCTGATTTCATAGTTTATTTTTCATAATAAAGCTAAATTTTATTAAGTTTTTTCCCATATTCCAACAATTCCTGATTATAGGAATTACAATTTGAAAATTCGGACAACGTGCAAATCACCTGTTCTACCTGTTCGATCATCGTTTTTGCACTTTGCATATCTGCTTGCGTTGGAAGACTATATGCATTTACAGATATCAATTCACTTGCAAGTTCCTTGGCAATTGGATATTCCAAATCATTTGCCTGCAAGATTCCGGCAGCAAACGCAATCCCCTGTTTTTGTAATTTACGATATAGGGAAACACCGGTTCCTCCACCGCCAATTACAAAGACCTGCGGCTTTCCTGTCACTCTGGGGAATTCTGCACTTCCGTATAGACTATTAAAATGACCATCTGTAATTTCATATAGTTTTTCCACATAACTGCTGTCAAGAATCTCCTCCGGTGCACCCATGCGGTCAACCTTTTGGTTTTTTATGCATATCATCGTATCGCTAATCTTGGCCGCAAGATCAATTTCATGCAAAGCGGCCACAACCGCAATTTTTTTATCCTGTGCCAGCTTACGCAGCAACCATAAGAATTCCATCTTATATCGAATATCCAGATACGAAGTCGGTTCATCAAGCACCAGTACCTCCGGTTGCTGACAGATTGCTCTTGCGAGCATCACTCTTTGACGTTGTCCATCACTGATTTGTTCAAACGGACGCGTTCGAAGCTCCCACACATGCACGGCTTCCATGGATTGCCGAATCATTGCTTTATCTTCGTTTGACAAGCACCCAAATGGACCTGTATACGGATAACGACCTGTAGCAACCACATCAAAACAGCTATATCGCTCCGGATGAATGCGCTGTGTCAATACCAATGCCAGTTTCTTTGATAATGTTTTCGCATCCAGACGATAAAGCTCCATATCTTCATAAAGCACAGAACCGGACATCGCTTTTAGCTGTCCGGTTATACTTTTTAATAATGTCGATTTTCCACAACCGTTCGGACCCACCAATGTCATAATTTCTCCTTTTGAGACGGTGAAATCGACCTGTTCCAAAACAATTGATTTTCCATATCCAACTGTCAGATTTTTGCCTTGTAAATACTCGTTCATCACTCTCTCCTATTTGTGCGGTTTGCAATCATCATCCACAATACAACCGGTGCAAGTGCCACAGCAGTCACGGAACTGATGGATAATTCAATTGGAGCAAACACAGTTCTTGCCACCATGTCACAAAGAACACAGATGATTCCTCCACCTAAGAAGCAGGCAGGAATCATGTAGATTGGTTTTGCGGTCTGAAACAGATTCTTCATCAAATGTGGCACTGCAATTCCTACGAATGAAATCGGACCGGCAAACGCAGTCACACATGCAGATAACAAACTGGAAATACAAATCAACACGATTCGAAACACCCGTATGTTCACACCCAGATTTTCAGCATAGTTTTCCCCTAATTGATATGCACTCATCGGCTTTGATAACCAGATAGCAAAAAAGATAGATACCATAATTATAAAAAACGCGATTTGAAGCTGCTTTGCATGAATGCCTGCAAAGCTTCCCAACGACCAGTTATGCAGATTCACTATATTGCTATCCTGTGCAAACGTTACCACAAAATCCGTAATAGCGGAACAGATATTTCCAATCATAACACCACACACGACCAGCATAGACATATCACGCACTTTTCCTGCGACCAGCAACACCACGCCCATCGAAAGCATGGAGCCAACAAATGCCACGATAATCATAAACGAAGAACTCATCACAACACCCTGTTCAAGCAAAAAAACCATTGCCAATGCTACCGTCAATTTTGCTCCGGAAGATATTCCCAACACAAACGGACCCGCAATCGGATTTCTGAAAAAAATCTGAAGCAACAATCCGGATACCGATAAAGCGCCCCCAAGCAACATGGCAGCCAGAACTCTTGGCATACGAATATTCCAGATGATTCGATAGTTGGTATCAACCACATGTCGTTTTGTCAAAATAGAAAGTACTTCTTTGATTGAAAGGCTGACACTGCCCATATTGATTGCAAACAAAAACACTGCAAAACAGGCTACTAACAGAGCAATATATAAAATTGTATATCTCGTCTTATCCTTCATCTCTTAATCCAAATGATACATGTACACGCAACTGTCATCCTGTCCGGTCAAAATGTGATGAAAATCTTCCATCATCTGTGCAAAACAGGTTGTCTCCTGAAACATATTCCGCCCACTGCAATATACCTTTTTTTCTTTTACCGCTTTAAAATCTGCAAAAATTTCATCTTTTTTCAGCAAATCGTCCATCGATTGCAATTCTCCATCAATCGTACTGTTGTAAATCAAGATGTCCGCATCCTTTGCTTTTTCATAGAATACTTCCATCTGAATCGTTGTGGTTGCAAGTGCATTTTCTTCTTCATCCTCATCGCAAACAACGTACTCTCCACCGGCAAGGCGAATCATATTGGCTATATAATCATTTTCTTTTCGAACACTGACGCCATGATTGCTCGTCACATAGAAAAACGCAACCGTTTTTCCGGTGTTTTCTTCGGTGAGAATGTCCTTCACCTTTGAAATCGATAAGTCATAAAATGCATTTGCCTCATCCTCTTTTCCAAACAGATAGCCATAGAACTTGATCCACTCAAATCTGCCAAGCGGATGACTCTCATAACTGGAACGTTCCACAATCACCGGAATCCCGTTGTTTTCTAACTGTTCCTTTATCTGCGGCGTATGCAAAATCATGGTATTCTCAATCGCGACATCACATTCATTTGTCATGAGCAACTCCAAATCCGGCGCACTATAGGAACCCGCGTACTTTAAAGCACCACTACCCATTGCCGCCTTCGCCTCCTCGATATACCAGTCCTTTTCCTTGATACTGACAAAATCCAGGCAATCCAGGACCTGCAAGGTACAGATAAAATCCATGGCAGATGTCGATGCCAGATATCCATGTTCAATAGGACCTTGTATCACAACCAGTTCCTCCGGAAGCTCCTGTGGAATCGGACAATCTTTTGGAACAAGCAGATACTGCTGCGTACCACCAATGGTGAATCTCCGGTATCCTTCCTTGTAAAGATCAATTTGAAATTGTGTCGCATACTCCGGTTTTACAGTTTCGGCAATTTCCAGCTGTAAGAAGGATACCGAAGACTGCTTTGTGTCAGAAACAGCATTCCCCCGTGACTTACAGGCACAGGGGAACACAAGCAACAACACAAACAAAAGTATGAATTGAAATGTTTTCTTTCTCATTTTCCTATTACTCACTCTGTTTGATTGTATCAGATTCAAAATGTAATGTATAGTCTATCTCATGTGGTGTACTCATAGCAGTGGTATCCGCAGAAATTGGCATTTCGCAATCAAACCGGGATACCGGAATTTCAAATACCGAATTTCCCTCTGTAGAAACCGGAAGGTACTTTTCTCCATCTACTATCATATAATCGTATTTGTCACTGCTCATCACAATCGTTGCAATCGCTTTGTTACCTGTAACCACAAGTTTGGTTGGGGATTCTACCGACGCCTTGCCGGAACCACCAGACAGAGTAACCGCCACACTGTATTGTCCATCCTGCAAGCCAAGTGTCTCCAGACTCGTACCTTTTGCGTTCACAAACGCCTCTGCCGGGAGGGAATCTGAACGAAATACAAGCGTTCTTCCATACCATTTTTCCTTCT